>JAIORY010000397.1 GCA_021107915.1 Bacteroidales bacterium
GCCTGAGCGCAGGCTTCTATTGTTGCTCCGGTAGTTATTACATCGTCAACCAATAAAAAATGCTTTCCTTTAAATTGCTCTTTTTCTCTTACATCAAAAATTTCATTTACATTTTCCCATCTTTTAAAACGGGTTTTTTTGGTTTGTGTCTCCGATGCTTTTATTCTGAAAAGAATATCTGTTCTTAATTCTACATCTAAACCGGCAGATAATCCAATTCCAAATTGTTCACTTTGGTTGAAGCCCCGTTTTCTTTGTTTCTTCTCATGCAAAGGCACTGGAATTATCATATCAATTTCATCATATAATTTTGATTTTCGCAATTCATAAGCATACAATTTTCCAATTTTTACTCCTATTTGTTTTTTGCCTTTATATTTGAATTGATGTATTAATCGCTGTACTTTACTGCCTTTGCTGAAAAACAGGAATGATGCAGCATTTTCTATTTTCACTCTGCCCCAAAATATTCTGTTTACCTGATTATCTCTCAATAAATGAAAATTAGTTTTTGGTAAATGATACTGGCACGGTGTGCAAAGCATATCTTCGTTTTGATACAAAGAGTTTCCGCAGATTACACAGACGCGTGGATAAATTAATGAGACAAAGTCCTGAAAATATGACATGATAAAAATATAATTTTCAAATCTCAAACACCAAATTTCAAACAATTTACAATGTTATAAAATTCAATAACCAAAACAGTTTTAAGCTGTTTGATTATCCATACAGACAAGTTTTGATAATTGATATTTGAAATTTGTTTGTTATTTGTTTTTTGCTATTTGGTGCTTTATTTTAAAATTTGTTTGACTTTATGGACAGATACTTAATACCATTTCAATCATTTTGTTCCAAAATTTCATTTCCTTTTCGGGATATTATTTACTTTTGGTGAAATTTAAAATTAAATCCTTCACAATATCAAACATTATGAAAAATACTATTTCAGTCTTCTTTTTATCTGCTTTTGTAGTTATCGTTTTTTCCTTTTCGGGATGTAAAAAAGATAATACAGCACCAACGGCTTCTTTTACAATTAATCCTGCAATTGGTAATCTTTCAATAATTTTTAGTTTTGATGCAAGTGCATGCACAGATGAACAAGATGATGCATCAAAACTGGAAGTGCGATGGGACTGGAATGGCGATGGAGCTTGGGATACAGAATATTCAACCGAAAAAACCTTGACTCATCAATATAGCGAATTAGAAAATTATTCCATAGTTCTTGAAGTTAAAGATACCGAAGGTTTAACAGCAACTTCATCAAAAGATGTTGTGGTAAGTAATTCCGATTTACTATTCTCAACCGGTGCTGTTCATGATATTGAAATTACCAGTGCAAAAATCCTTGGAGAAATAATTTCAGCAGGAGCTGACGGCATTACTCAACATGGACATTGCTGGTCGTATTTTCCTGTTCCATCAACTAACAATAATAAAACAGAGTTTGGCTCTACAAATACTCCAACAGAATTTGATAGTGAGCTTTCCGGGCTTATTGAAGGAATAACTTATTATGCCAGAGCTTATGTAGAAAGCAATAAAACTGCTGTTTATGGCGATGAAATAAGTTTTACTACCGATGTTAGTTCAAGTGTTAATCCTTGTCAGGGAGCAGAAACTGTAACCGATAGCGAAGGAAATGTTTATAACACGGTTCAGATAGACGATAAATGCTGGATGAAAGAAAACCTGAAAATTGGCACAATGATTAACAGCAGCCTAAACCAAAGTGATAATACTGAAATTGAGAAATATTGTTATAATGACGATGAAAGATATTGTAATGTTTTTGGTGGCTTTTATCAATGGGACGAAATGATGAATTATGTTTCCGGTGAAGATAATCAAGGTATTTGTCCTGATGGTTGGCATATTCCTACATTTGAAGAGCTTGAATCTTTGAACAATTTGGCTACATCCGGGAATGATTTAATTGCAATTGGTGCAAGTGGATCATCAAATAACTCAACAGGGTTTTCAGCTTTGATGTCGGGTTATTTAAAATATGTGCCAAAATCATTTATTGAATTTGAAACAGCTTCTCATTTCTGGTCAACAAAACAACATATTGTTCAAACTGCAAGTATGAATTTTTTTATCAGTAATGATGGAGAAACAGGATTTCTTTCTCCTGATAAACATACGGGAATTTCGTTACGATGTGTAAAAGATGATTAGTGGCTCTAAGAAAACATCAATAACTTCGTTATGCTCGTATTTAAAACCAGTCATCCATACGGACTTGTGATTTTATGAATCCGTCTGGATTTTGCTTTGTTTTAAATTTCTTTACAAATTTCCTCCTATCTTTACAAAAAAATTTTCATGTCCGTTCATCCGATAATTGAAATAAAAAATTTATCTGTCAATTTCAAAACCGACAATAAAACTTTAACGGCTGTTGATAATGTTAGTTTTTCTCTTGAAAAAGGAAAAACATTGGGAATTGTCGGGGAGTCAGGCTCGGGAAAATCGGTTACTTCTTTGTCAATTATGCGACTTGTTGATTGTCCTCCGGGAAAAATAGCAAACGGAAGTATTTTATTTTCTGATGATGACGAAAAGCAAATAGATCTTCTGAAAATTCCCGAAAAGGAAATGCAAAAATACCGTGGGAATAAAATAGGAATGATCTTTCAGGAGCCAATGACTTCTTTAAATCCTGTTTATAAATGCGGTAAACAAATTTCCGAATCCATACGGCAACATCAAAAAATTTCACAAAAAAAAGCAAAACAAAAAAGTATTGAATTACTGAAAGAATTACAACTTCCTCGCCCCGAAGATATTTACAATTCTTATCCTCATCAGATTTCGGGTGGACAAAAACAAAGGGTGATGATAGCAATGGCTATTTGCTGTAACCCTTCGGTTTTAATCGCTGACGAGCCTACAACTGCACTTGATGTAACTGTTCAAAAATCTATTCTTAAACTCATCAAAAACCTTCAGAAAAAATATGGAATGAGTGTTATTTTTATCACTCACGATCTTGGTGTTATCGCCGAAATTGCAGATTCGGTGCTTATAATGTATAATGGACAAATTGTTGAACAAGGAAATGTAAAAGAAATTTTTCAGCATCCAAAACATCCATATACAAAAGGTTTGCTGGCTTGCCGCCCTCCTATGGATGTCCGACTAAAGAAACTCCCAGTGATAAAAGATTTTCTTGATGAAGAAAATAAAATGTCAATAAAAAAATTTACAAAAGACCTTATCATTTCTGATGAGCAGCGCAAAGCAGAACAAATATCTCTTTTTGAAAAACCACCTCTGTTAAAACTCAGAAATGTTAAAACCTATTTTCCTGTTAAATCAGGATTATTAGGGAAAATTAAAAGTGTTGTTAAGGCTGTTGATGATGTTAGTTTTGATGTTTATCCATCCGAAACTTTGGGGCTTGTAGGAGAATCAGGTTGTGGAAAAACCACTCTCGGACGTACTATTTTAAATCTGATAAATGCTTCGGAAGGAGAGATAACCTATAAAGGAAAAAATATTCCTGAGCTCTCAAAAAAAGAATTAAGAAAATTAAGAAAAAATATTCAGATAATTTTTCAAGATCCTTACTCTTCGCTAAATCCAAGAATGACTGCCGGTTCAGCAATTATGGAGCCACTTCAAACTCATGGCATTTATAAAAATGATAGAGAAAGAAAAGAAAAGGTTTTTGATTTGCTTGAAAAAGTTGATCTCGAAAAAGAACATTTTTATCGTTATCCACACGAATTTTCCGGCGGTGAACGACAGAGAATTTGTATTGCACGCGCTTTATCACTCAGTCCTGAATTTGTTATTTGTGATGAGTCGGTATCGGCATTGGATGTTTCGGTGCAAGCTCAAGTATTAAATTTACTTAACGATTTGAAAAAGGAATTTGGATTTACATACATTTTTATTTCACATGATCTTTCGGTAGTTAAATTTATGTCGGATAGAATGATGGTTATGAAAGACGGAAAAATTCAGGAAATTGGTGATGCTGACGAAATTTATTATAATCCAAAAACGGAATATACTAAGCAATTGATTGATGCTGTTCCTAAGGGTGTGTTTTAGTTTTTGAATTGTGAGATTGTTAAAATTTAATAATTCCTTTGTCTTATTCCATTTTGGTCAATAACTGATAACTCATATAATAAACCATCTTTCATACACTCCTGAATATATCCGAAAATAGCTTTTAAATCATTTTGTGTTAATCTCGGAAAATTATCAAGAATCTGTTGTTCCGACCATCCTTGCGCCAATAATCCTATCAGATGGTCAACTGAAAGCCGCGTGCCTTTTATTACAGGTTTTCCCAACAAAATATTCTTATCAGTTATAATATGCTCTTTCCAATTTTTCATATTGCAAATATAAGTGTTTTACACAAGAAATTCAATTTTTGTAACTAATCATTATTATACAAACCTGTTCTCCCTTGCAAATACTATCAATTCAGAAGTTTTATGTAAATCTGTTTTTTTAGGATGTTTTTTCCGAGAGTATCAACAATATGTTTGCTGATATTAAGTTTTTCTGTTATTTGACCAACTGTTTTATGCTGACGAAATTTATTATAATCCCAAAACAGAATATACAAAGCAACTTATTGATGCTGTGCCTAAGGGGGTATTTTAGTTTTTGAATTACTATATTAATAAATTTTCCCGGACTTAATTATTTAATGCGGTCAACACCAAGGTCTTTGCAAATTTTATTTGCAAGTAGGTCTTTAATTTCATTATGTCGTGGAATTGAAGAACGTTTATTTTGTACAGGGTTTATCCACCACGAATGATTTCCTCCTTCACGTAACAATATGCAACCATTTATTCGCAGATACTTAAGAAGTTTGTTTCTTTTCATACAGCTATTCTCTCTTCTTCATAACCTTCTCCAGCAACTGATAGTGCATCTTGCCTGTTAAATTTCAAGGCTTCTTTCAGGACTATTTTCAGACTTTCTAATAATTTACTTCGGGTTTTTTCCTGACAATTTACACCTGGAATCTCCTCAATCCACCCTACCCACCAATCCTCAATATTATTTATTATTGCTGTGTATTCCATAAATTTGATTGTTTCTATTAATTTATTATTTTGTTATTTTTACAAAGATAGGTGTTTTACACTATAAATTCAATTTTTGTAATGAACCAGTTAGCAAATATAAGAAATTTTTTATGCTCTTTGTTTGCATTTGTAATGAAAATAATTATTTTTCTTTCCAAATTCAAAACGACAAGCTTTATATACCTTTGTAAATATATTTGAATAATAACCTTATGAGCAAAAAGAAAAAAAAGGGTACTAAAAAAAATACTTTCGTAAATAGTATTTTAAGCATTTTCGGCAACAATCCGTTCAGAGCCTATAACTACAAACAGGTTTCTCATCTTCTCGGAATAAATGATAAAGCAAGCAAAAACCTTGTAAATAATATTCTTACAGAGCTTCTTCAAAACGAAGATTTGATAGAAGTGAAGCCAGGCAAGTACAAAGTCAACCCGAAAAATATAGTTAATTACGCCAACAAAAAAGCAAATATCACCGGTACTGTTGATATGAAACAAACCGGAAAAGCATATTTACTTTCTGATGAAGGTGGTGATGATATTTTTATTTCCGCAAATAATACCGGACATGCATTACATGGCGACAAAGTAAAAGTTTTACTTTTTCCTCAACGAAAAGGACGTAAACCCGAAGGGCAAATCACAGAAATCATAAAACGTGCAAAAGAACAATTTGTCGGAATTGTTGAGGTTTCCAAGAATTTTGCATTTCTTGTTCCCGATAGTAATTCTGTTACTGTTGATATTTTTATTTCAAAAAATAATTTAAAAGGAGCAAAAAATGGAGAAAAGGCAATCGCAAAAATTACCGATTGGCCGGAGAAGTCTAAAAATCCTTTCGGAGAAATTGTTGAAATTTTGGGAATGCCCGGAGATAACGAGGTTGAAATGCAATCAATTCTCGCTGAATATGATTTTCCTCTTTCCTTCCCCAAAAAAGCCGAAAAAGAAGCTGAAACAATTACTGAAACAATCTCAAAAACCGAACTAAAACTACGAAAAGATTTTAGAGAAGTTTTAACAATCACAATCGATCCGGAAGATGCAAAAGATTTTGATGATGCTATTTCAATAAAAAAACTTAAATCTGGAAATTGGCAAATAGGCATTCATATTGCTGATGTTTCACACTTTGTAAAACCCGGATCTTCAATAGACAAGGAAGGATATAAAAGAGGTACTTCAATCTATCTTGTTGATAGAGTTGTTCCAATGCTGCCCGAAAAATTATCTAATAATATTTGTTCGCTGCAAGCAGAAAAAGATAAACTTTGTTTCTCGGCAGTATTTGAAATGGACGAAAATGCAAAAGTCATTAATGAATGGTTTGGAAAAACAGTAATTAATTC
>JAIORY010000343.1 GCA_021107915.1 Bacteroidales bacterium
ATGACTCCAAAAACCCAAAAAACAGGATTATTTTTCGGATCATTTAATCCCATACATACCGGGCATTTAATGATTGCAAAATATATGCTCGAATTATCCGATCTCTCTGAAATTTGGTTTGTGATTTCACCCCACAATCCATTAAAAAAGAAAAGTACTTTGCTTGCTGACCATCATCGTTTGGCACTTGTTAAAATTGCCATTGAAGATGAACCGAAATTCAGGGCTTGTGATATTGAATTTAAAATGCTGCAACCCTCCTACACCATTGATACCCTCACTTATCTTTTTGATAAATATCCTGAGAAAGACTTTATTTTGATCTCCGGCACAGATATTTTTCCCACTTTTCATAAATGGAAAAACTACGAGCAACTGCTCGAACAATATGAATTTTATGTTTATCCCCGTCCGGATTCCAGTCTTGGGAAATACGAAGGGCATCCAAAAATCAAACTTCTTAATGCTCCCATGATTGAGATATCTTCAAGTTTTATCCGCAATGAAATTAAAAATGGAAAAGATATGAAATATTTCCTTCCCGGAAATGTTTTTAAAAATATTATTGAGATGCATTTTTATGAAAAATAAATCTACTTGTAAAACTTCCCAATCTTATTTACAACCCTGTCAATTTGTTCTTCAGTTAAAACATTATAAAATGGAAGACGGATAATTTGTTCAGAAAATTTTACTGCATTTTTCAATTCCCTGCCATCATGCTTATCTTTATAAAACTCGCTTAAATGTAATGGGAGATAATGAAAAACCGCATATATCTGATTTCTTTTTAAATAAGCTAAAAGTTTGTTTCTTTGTTCTTTATCATCTGTAACAACATAAAACATGTGACCATTATTTGAAGCATAATCAGGAATATGCGGGAGTTTTAAAATTCCTTTTTCTTCGAGAGGTTTAAGTTTTTCGTAATAATTATTCCAAACCCCTAATCTCATTTTCTGTATCTTCTTAAGAGCACTTATCTGTCCGAATAAAACCGCAGCTATCATATCCGAAGGCAAAAATGAAGAACCAACGTCCACCCATCCGTATTTATCTACTTCGCCCCTGAAAAATGCAGCACGATTAGTTCCTTTTTCCCAAATAATTTCGGCACGTTTAGTAAATTGCTTATCATTAATTGTGAGCATCCCTCCTTCGCCGGAGATAAGATTTTTTGTTTCATGAAAAGAAAAAGCTCCAAAATGCCCGATACTTCCCAAAGGCTTATTTTTATAATACGAATCAATTGAATGAGCGGCATCTTCTATCACAAATAAATTATGCTTTTTGGCAATAGTCATTATTTTATCCATATCGCAAGCTACTCCTGCATAATGAACAACAACAATTGCTTTTGTTTTCTCAGTAATAAGCTCTTCGATTTTTTCCGGATTAATATTAGGAATTTCATTACTGCTATCAGCAAAAATTATTTTTGCCCCACGTAAAACAAATGGATTGGCAGACGAAACAAAAGTAAAAGAAGGAATAATAATTTCATCACCGGGTTTAAGATCAATTAATATTGACGCCATTTCTAAAGCATCGGTACAGGAAGTCGTAAGCAATGATTTTTTAAATCCATATTTTTTTTCAAAAAAAGCATGGCACTTTTTTGTAAACATACCATTGCCGGAAAGATGACCGGTAAGACCTCCATTTATTATATTCTGGATTTCTTCTCCTGCAAAATATGGCTGATTGAAATGTATCTTCATGTGTTTATGTTTTTGTAGTTAATCTATTCTCCTCTGCTTATGTTTTTTAGAAAAATTCATGATCGGAAATTAGAAATTGGAAATTAGAAATTATGCTCTAAAATAAGGATTTTTCAAATTTCAAATTTCAAAACACCAATCAAAAATAAAACAAATTACCTTCATCAGTTTTCTTAGATTTACTAAATATCGAATTCGGTATATTTTTCTCAATTAGTTGTGCGATACCGCAATCATAATCCCCCTTTTCTAATAAAAAACCGATATATTCTGTACCTGATGAAATTATAAAAAATGCTTTTCGAATAATCTTTGATCTTTTTAAATAACTTTCTTTATTCATTTTATACAACTGATATTCGGGATCAATATCCTTATAAACTTCAAATCCGAGAAATTTGTTAAAACGTCTGGCATTAATATTATCTTTTCGGATTTTAGCAAAAGCAGTTATGTCAAATATTTTTACTCCCAATTCGGCAAAAATCAGTAAACACTTTGTAGGAATATGACTTTTTAAAACTCTTCTATCCCAGAAAAAAACACCGGTTTCCATCAACTTTTTTTCCCAGTCAATATTCTTTCCATTTATCAATCCTACTTTTTCCCCTTTATATTCGATAATAAAGTAAAGATTGAATTTGTTGTCAATAGATTTATACCATTTTTTTTGCATTTCCCGGGTAATATGTTCTTTATATATCATTGTACGGCTAATATCCGCCGAGTTTCTCCACTTTCGCACAAGCTCTATATCTTCCTCTTTTAACCTTCTAAAAACAATATCTCCCTTTGAAATTATCATAATTAAATATCTCTGTTTTTTATGTCCACAAAACTACATATTTCTTAAATAAGTTGCATTAAAGAAGAATCCAAAATATAATTACTTTTGCACAAAGAAGGAAAAGGTTCTATATAATTTAATGTTGGCATAAAGAATAAAAAAAAATCTAAAATTTGAAAGGCAAAAAGAAAAATAAATTAATACTGATCAACCCACTTAATCCGTATAAAAAAGATGCTTTATTTGATAAAAGCACAATTTCTCCTCCTCTTGGTTTAGGTATCATTGCAGGACTCACTCCAGATGATTGGGATATAGAAATACTTGATGAAAACTTTGAAGAGTTTAAATTCAAACAAGCTGATTTAATAGGAATAACTGTATTAACTTCTGTTGCAAACAGAGCCTATCAAATATCTGAAATATACAGAAAAAAAGGTATTACAACAATCTTGGGAGGAATCCATATTTCCATGAGACCTGATGAAGCACAAAAATATGCAGATGTAATTGTAACAGGAGAGGCAGAAGGTGTTTGGAAAAAAGTTTTGACAGACTTCATGGAAAATAATTTGCAAAAAAAATATCATGGTGAATTACTCCCAATGAAAAATGCTGTTTGGCCACGCAGGGATCTTTTTCATTCTGGTTATGCTTATTCAAATATCCAAACTACCAGAGGCTGCCCGATGAATTGTGATTTTTGTTCAGTTCATACTTTTAACGGTAATAAATACCGACAGCGCCCTGTTGAAGATGTTTTGGATGAACTTGAAACTATCAAGGGCGAACATCTTTTTTTTGTTGATGATAATATTATTGGTTACAACAAGGCTTCTGCTGAAAGAGCTATCAGGCTTTTCAAAGGGATGATAGACCGTGGCATTAAAAAAGATTGGTATTGCCAGGCATCCCTTAATGTTGCTGAAAATGAGGAAGTACTAAAATATGCTTCAGAGAGTGGATGCAAAATGATTCTTATTGGAATTGAATCCGAAAAGACTGAACAACTTCAGGAAACCAACAAAAAGATGAATATAAAAATAGGAACCGATCATTATGAGGAAATCTTTAAAAAAATTCATTCTTATGGGATAAGCGTTTTGGGTGCATTGGTTTTTGGTCTGGATTCTGATTCGGTTGAAGACCTAAAAAACAGAGCTAATTATGCAATCAAATCAGGTATTGACGCAATGCAGGCAACGATAATTACTCCTTTGCCGGGCACTCATTTATTCAAAAGGCTGGAAAAAGAAAACCGTTTGCTTTATACAAATTTCCCTGAAGACTGGAAACATTATCATTTTTTGGAAGTTATTCATCAACCTAAATTAATGAAACCGGAAGAATTATATGAAACAATGAAAATATGCTGGACTCAGATGTGGAATGAAAAAACATTGTATAAGAAATTGCTTAAAACACTTAAAGTAACAAAAAATGCAAAAGCTGCCGCATGGGCATTTACCTCAAATATGGAAAGACATAATACTGCTTTTGGAAAAAATAAATCCCCATTGGATATAAATAAAATATTAGGTGGCTTGCCATCTTTTAATTTACAATAGTTAATGTTGTAAATCCCGATTTTTTTAAGCGATTTTCTACCTATAAATTAATTTAGTTTTTTATTTTTTGACTTTTCGGAGTGGACTTATTATTAGAACTTGAGATTTATTTGAGATTTTTATAGTTAATAATTTCCAATATCCTCTCCGTAGCCCCTGTCTTTGAAGCAATGTAATTTATACAGATATCTGAACATTTAATATAGTAACTTTTATCACTAAAAAGTTTTTCTGTTATATTTATCAATTCCTCTTGATTTGTGATACTGAATGCTCCCCCGAGTTTTATAAGATCTACTGCTTCCTCAAACTTATGATATTTCGGACCAAAGATTACAGGTTTTCCAAAAGTTACCGGCTCCTGAATATTATGAATGTCAACACCAAAACCACCTCCAATATAAGTTATAGCTGCGTATTTGTAAAGATGTTTTAAAATACCTACACTATCAATAACCAAAATACCGGCATTTTTAATTTCGCTTTCTTTGAGTTTTCCTGAAATCAGTTCCGAAAATCTTATCGTTTTATCCTTTATTAATTTACAAATAGAATAAATTCTGTCTTCGTTGGTTTCGTGGGGTGCAATAATAAATTTCAGGTTTTTATTTTTTTTATTGATGAGATTAAAGATCAGTTCTTCGTCGGGTGGCCATGTGCTGCCTGCAATAAAAAGCGAATTCTTGTTTTTGAATTTTTCTATCAAAGGAAACTCTTTGCTTTCTTTTGCAAGATTCTGAACACTGTCGAAACGGGTATCACCACTTACAATAACATTTGTTAAGTTAATATTATTCAGCAGGTTTTTTGATTTTTCGTTTTGAACAAAAAAGTATGTAATTAACTTTAATTGTTTTCTGAACCAGACTCCGTACCATTTAAAAAAATGCTGTTCTTTTCTGAAAACACTTGAAATAAAAAATACCGGAATTTCTGCTTTTTTCAAAACTTTAAGATAGTTAAACCAAAATTCATACTTGATAAAAAAGACTTTTGTGGGTTTTATGATCTTAATAAATTTTCTTGCATTAGAAAATGTATCTATCGGAAGATAAAATACAAAATCAGCTTCTTTATAGTTTTTCATTATCTCGTAGCCAGACGGAGAAAAAAAAGTAAGCAATGTTTTATATTCGGGATTTTTATTTTTGAATGCTTCCAGCACAGGTCTTCCTTGTTCAAATTCGCCGAGAGAAGCAGCATGAAACCACACAATTTTTTCATCAGGAGAAATACTTGATTTTAATTTTTTGAAAATATTTTTTCTGCCATTAATCCACAAAGCTGCTTTTTTGTTAAAAACACTTGCAATTAAAATTGCGAGATAATAAAAATGGATAGAAATGTTATAGAAAAATGACATAATTTAGTAGTAATAAAATTTCTCCGGCGTGCGTTTAAAAAGTGGAATTATCCAGCCAGCCTTGATTCCAAAAAGTAAGTCAAGACGATTTTTATCATCTCCTTTCATTTCATCAAAATTATAATCCCGACGGCACTTTGTTGCTGCCTGAATAAATTCAAAACCCGCATAGAAATTAACTTTACGTTTATTGCCCATATACATATATCCGAAAAATTCGCTAATAGCGATTCCACTTGTAAATCTGTCGTAACCCTTTTTATAATCTCCTGCTAATTGTGGAGCTGTGTTATTTTCAACGTCAATTCTTATTTTATGATTAATATATCCCAGACCTCCGATTATTACTAAACCCGAATTAGGGTTTGGTCCCCAGACAGGAAATATTTTCCCTGCTTTTAATGAAGAATAATAAGCTCGTTCGAACAATTGAATGTTTGCAAATATGCCATTACCGTCAATTATGTTGCCTTCAGGAGTTGAAATGTCTGTAAAAAGAGTGTTTCCAATTTTAACATCACTACCAAAAAGATAGTCGAATTCAACACCATGAATCCAGTTATTATTATTTTTAATCAAAAAACTAACTCCTATTTCTGAATTGCTGCCAAATCGATTTACAAGATCACCACCCGGAAACTGATAACCGTAAAATCCTGTAAACATTGTTGTAAAAAGGGAAGAATCTTGCATACTTGCTTGTGAAGATGCCTGATTAGAAATTATTCCAAAACAAAGTGCTAATAAAATTATTTTTATCTTTTTCATAATCTTTTAAATTAACGCAAAGATAGTTAAATGAGTATAAATGCAATGGAAAATTATGTTCAGAATGTTAAAAAATGTTAGGGGGAAATCCATACGGATTTCCTTCGGTCGTATGGGTATAAAGGTGTAGAGAAAAGGATAATTGTAATTGGTAGTAATT
>JAIORY010000433.1 GCA_021107915.1 Bacteroidales bacterium
GAAACCCGAAACTAATCTTTCAAAGGTTTCATTCTGTCAAGAATATCTTTAAGTTTAAATTTAACAACTCCCGAACGGGTATCCGACATTGCATAGGGCATTACGAGATATTCTTTGTGAAGAATAGCTCCGCATGAATACACAACATTTGGGACATAACCATTTCTCTCATTTTCTTCAGGAATTAAAATTGGGTCTTCAATTTCACCTATTATTTTCGATGGATCATTTAAATCAAGTAAAATTGCTCCAATTGAATATATTCTCATTGGGCCAACTCCATGAGTAAGCAATAACCACCCTTTTTCGGTTTTTAAAGGCGATCCGCTATTACCAATCTGAATAAATTCCCAATAATATTTAGGTTCTCTTATCAGGATTTTTTTATCCCAGTAATGGAGATTATCTGAATACATAATAAACAAGTTTTCAGCATCATTTCTTGAGATCATTGTATATTTCCCATTTATTTTTTCAGGAAACAAAGCCATTCCTTTATTCTGAGAACCCTCTCCCATTAATGTTGATATTTTGAAACGAAGAAAATCTTTTGTTTCAATTAACTGAGGCAGAATACTAAATCCATTATATGCTGTATATGTGCCGTAAAATTTTTCTTCTCCGTTTTTTTCAATAAAATGGACAAAACGTGCATCTTCAATAGCTCTTATATCAGTTGTTGATCTGGGAAAAATAACCCTTTCTGAAAGATGAATTTCATCATCAAATTCGATTTCATAATTCGATCTTTCGAGCCAGTAAAGAATATCAATTGCTCTATCATGAGCAGGAGTCATATCATTACTTTTTTTGAAGTGATCTATACTTTTTTGGAGTTCATTTAAAGTAAATTCGTCAAGTAATTCATCAAGAATTTTCTCAACATAAGTATAAAAATTAAGGTCTTTTAGTTTAAAAATAAAATCTTTCTTAGAATTTGGGGCACCGTAAATATCATTGGCAATTTCTACAAGATTACTATCTTTTCCCATTATAATATTACCCGAACTATCAATAATTCCTTCTTTAAAAACAACCGAAGACATGTGTCCTTCGCCTACTGCCCTGAAACTTATAACCACGCGAAGTTCATCTTCGTTAAGTTTACCCTGATCGGGATGCGGAATTATAGAAGGATTGAATAATGCTGCTGATTCAATTGAATATTCTGAAGTGAAATATGAACCAATTATTAATTTCTTTTTCAGAGGCAGGTCATTATAAATCGTAATGTCAAGCTGACTGTTGATCTTGTCAAAATTATCTTTAAAAAGTCTGTTAATATCAGTAATATGTCTGTTCGAAAAATTTTCGCTTACCTGCTCCAGTAATTTCGCTATCTTATCATCAGAAAGATCAAGAATACGGTTAATGACTTTATAAATTCTTACTTTTTCAAGACCGAATGTTTTGGTTATCACTCTTGATTCATCAGGATTAAAACTTAATTTTTGCCTCGTAGCCTTAATTTTTGCTTTTCTGTAGTTCATTTTTTTGATAGTTTTTAATCATGCAAAATAAATAAAAAAATTACAATGTCGGATAAAAAGCATCTTCAATATGTTCGATATGATTTCCACCGGGTGTAACAACAATGGAAACAATATCAAATCTTGCCTCATTATCAACATCTTTTCGTGTAATATATGCTTGTGCTGCTCGTATCAAAAATTCTTGTTTTTTCTTTGTAACAGCAAAATACGGTTCTCCGAAATAATTTGATCTGCGGGTTTTAACTTCCACTATCACAAGATATTCTTTATCATAAGCAACAATATCTATTTCATCTTTTCCAAATGTCCAATTTGTATCAACAATTTTAAAACCTTTGTCGCTAAGGAATTTTCTGGCAAGTTCTTCTCCTTTTTGTCCTAAATCATTATGTTCTGCCATGGTAAAATGGAAATTGATTTTGTTAATTTATTTTGAAATGAAAATGCTAAGATAATGAAAAAATTTATGATTTTAGATTTATGATTTTAGATTTAAACACTAAACCAACTTTCTCACCAACTTCAAGTTTAGCTTCACGTCCTAAAATTAAGGCATAATTATCTTTCAGGTGTCCGGCAGGAAAATCAAAACAAACAGGATAATTATATTCTGAAACATGTTCTGAAATTATTTCATTTGCCGTTTTTCCAAAAGCAATTTTATTATCGTTCATATCATTCATACCTCCAACTATTAGTCCGGCAAGTTTATCAAGTTTGCCCGATCTCTTTAAATTCATCATCATCCTGTCAATATGATAAAGATATTCATCCAAATCCTCAATAAATAAAATTTTTCCTTCGGTATTAATTTCCGATTGTGAACCGGTCAAACTGTAAAGCATAGAAAGATTACCACCACATAAAATTCCTTTTGCACTACCTTTTCTATTGTATTTTGAATTATTTAATGAGTATGAAATATTTTCACCAAACAAGGCTTTTCGTAAGCTTTCTGCCGAAATATTACTTTTCTCATCATCAATAAAATTAATTGGCATTAAAGCATGTAATGTTTCTATTCCGAAATTTGTGTGAAGATGTGAATGAAAAACGGTAATATCGCTAAACCCAATAATCCATTTAGGATTTTTAATAAATTTTGAAAAATCCAGTTTATCAATAATTCTTACAGATCCATATCCTCCTCTTGCGGCAATAATTGCTTTTACAGTTGGGTCATCAAGCATTTGTTGAAAATCTGACATTCTCTCTTCATCTGTTCCGGCAAACTGATTATAACTTTTAAAAAGGTTATTTCCCAAAACAACTTCTAATCCCCAATTCTCAAAAGTTTTTACAGCATAATTAATTTCAGAATTAATGATTTTTCTTGCCGGAGCAACAATTGCTATTTTATCTCCTCTTTTTAAATATGACGGTGTTTTCATAAATTTTAATTATTGTAAATACTCAACCATTATATTAACCTTAATAGCCACAGATTCACAGATTTTAAAACTACTAAAGGTAATTTTCTTTGTGAAATTTATAAAAATTAATTAATTTTAATCTGTGAATCTGTGGCAAGTATTTATTTTTTAACATTTTATATCGTCTGAGTAGTTACAAAATAATTAACTTTGCCGAAATTACTTAAAATAATTTATTGATGAATAAAGAACCAAACAAATTTAAAAGATATACTGTAACCTCTGCACTTCCTTATGCAAACGGACCAATTCATATCGGGCATCTTGCCGGAGTTTATATTCCTGCCGACATCTATTGCAGGTATTTAAGATCAATTGGCGAAGATGTAATTTTTATCGGCGGCTCAGACGAACACGGAGTTCCGATTACTATCAAGGCGCGACAACAAGGAGTTACACCTCAGGACATTGTTGATAAATATCATGAAATAATTAAAAAGTCATTTAAAGAATTTGGTATTTCTTTTGATGTTTACTCGCGAACTTCTGCAAAAATTCATCATGAAACTGCCCAAGAATTTTTTAAAAATTTATATGATAAAGGAGAGTTTATTGAGAAAACTTCCGAAAATTATTTTGATGAAAAAGAAAATCAATTTCTTGCCGACAGATACATAACAGGCACTTGTCCTAATTGTGATTATGAAAAAGCTTACGGCGACCAATGCGAAAATTGCGGAATTTCGTTAAGCCCGACAGAATTAATAAATCCAAAGTCTGCCCTTTCGGGAAATGTTCCCGTTTTAAGAGAAACAAAACACTGGTTTTTGCCTCTCGATAAATATGAACCCTGGCTCAGAGAATGGATTGTGGAAGGACATAAAGACGACTGGAAATCTAATGTTTACGGGCAGTGTAAATCGTGGATTGATTTGGGATTAAAACCAAGAGCTGTAACCCGCGATCTTAACTGGGGCATTGAGGTTCCTGTTAAAGGAGCCGAAGGAAAAGTTTTATATGTTTGGTTTGATGCGCCGATTGGATATATTTCTGCAACCAAAGAATTGGCAAAAGAAACCGGTAAAGATTGGGAGCCTTACTGGAAAAATGAGGATTCAAAACTCGTTCATTTTATTGGAAAAGATAATATCGTTTTTCATTGCATTATTTTTCCTTCAATGTTGAAAAAGGAAGGAAGTTATATTCTTCCGGAAAACGTTCCGGCAAATGAATTTCTAAATCTTGAAAATGAAAAAATCTCAACTTCCAACAACTGGGCTGTATGGCTCCACGAATATCTTAAAGAGTTTCCCGGAAAACAAGATGTGTTGAGATATGTTCTTACTGCAAATGCTCCCGAAACAAAAGATAATGATTTTACATGGAAAGATTTTCAGGCTAAAAATAATAATGAACTTCTCGCTATTTTCGGGAATTTTGTGAATAGAACTATTGTCCTGACTCAAAAATATTTTGCCGGTAAAGTTCCTGAGTTGAATAATTTGGATGAAATAGATAAGACTGTTATAAATGAACTGAAAACTTTCCCTGATAAAATAGCAAGTAGTTTGGAAAAATATCGCTTTCGCGAAGCCCAGGCACAAATGATGAATCTTGCTCGCCTTGGTAATAAATATCTGACTGAAACTGAACCATGGAAACAAATCAAAACAGATGAAAGCAGGGTAAAAACAATTTTAAATATTTCACTTCAGATTTGTGGAAATCTGTCAATATTGTGTGAACCGTTTTTACCGTTTACAGCTGATAAATTGAGCAAGATGCTTAATTTATCAAAACTTAAATGGAAAGATGCCGGAAATGAGAATATTTTAAAAAACGGACATCAATTAGAAAAGCCAACTTATTTGTTCGAAAAAATTGAAGATAAAGCTATTGAAGAGCAAGTTCAAAAATTACTTGATACTAAAAAAGAAAATGTAGCTAATAACGTTAATCCTGCAAAAGAGGATATAAATTACGATGACTTTGCAAAACTTGATATTCGCACAGGCACAATAATTGAAGCAGAAAAAGTTCCAAAAACCAAAAAACTTTTAAAACTTAAAATTGATACCGGAATTGATGAAAGAACAGTTGTATCGGGAATTGCCGAATATTATAAAGCTGAGGATATTATTGGAAAAAAAGTAAGTATTCTTGTAAATCTGGCTTCCAAAAAACTAAGAGGCATCGAATCAAACGGAATGATTTTAATGGCGGAAAATGAACTTGGAGAATTATGTTTTGTTTCTCCAACTCAGGATTTCAGGAATGGTAGTGAGGTGAAGTAGCTGAAAATCTGAAATCTAAAATCGTTAATCGGTGTTCGATATTCTAATTATTTTTAATATCCAAACATGAAAGATAGATGCTAATTAATTATGAATGGATATTTCCCTGATATTGATTTTTATACTATTTTTTTGTAATATTGTAATATCAAACCCCAAAACCACTTTATCATGAAAAAATCTACACTTTTTTTGCTATCAGTAATTTTCGCATTTTCTTTTGTATCAACTTCTGTTAATGCACAAATCGAAATCGAAAGACCTCAAATTCCTGACATCTTACCTGAAATTGAAATGCCGGATTTTGAAATCGCTGATGGAAATTTTGTTATTGATACGGTGATAACATATAATGAATATTGGAATAATAGGTATTCGTACTCATATAATGATGCCGGTAAAATGATTATGAATTCCTTAGAAAAATTTGTTGATAATAACTGGGAGTATATTTCACGCAGTACAAAAACGTATAATGAAAATGAAAAATTATTACAAGTTTTATGGGAAAACTGGGAAGAAAACGACTGGATTGATATTAGAAAGTGGGTTTATACTTATAATGAAAATGATAATCTTATAAGTTTATACGACTCCTATTGGAGCGATAATATTTGGAAAGATTCAAAGAGGTACTTTAATATTTATGATGATAATGAAAACAGAATTGAATCAATAAGCGAGGAATTTATTAATGGTGAATGGCAAATGGATTTTCAGCAGTTTTTTACTTATGATGAAAATGGATTTAATAATTCTATTACCACTCAGGTATTTTATGGGGTAAATTTAATTGGTAAGGATAGAAGTACATTTTCTAATAATATTAATGGGAAAATTCTTGTCTGGACTACCGAAACATGGGAAAATGATTCATGGAATTATTCATTAAAACATACAATGACCTATAATGAACAAGGAAGTGAACTGTCTCATAAAACAGAAACTTTCTTTACCGGACAATGGGAAAATTATAGTTTAGACACAAAAACTTATGATGAAAACGAAAACTTATTATCAAGAGAGCATGCATTATGGGAAGATAATAATTGGCAAATAGGTTCTCGAATTTCATGTACTTATGATGAAAATAATAATCAGTTGTCATCGGTTAG
>JAIORY010000232.1 GCA_021107915.1 Bacteroidales bacterium
ATAGAATAAAATAAACTCAAACAACAATGGAATACATTTTAATAATAATCGGAGCAATATTTGTAAACAACATTGTGTTATCCCAGTTTCTCGGGATATGTCCTTTTCTCGGTGTTTCAAAGAAAATATCTACAGCAGCAGGAATGAGTGGAGCAGTGCTTTTTGTAATGACTCTTGCCACGATAGTTACCTGGTTAATTCAAAACTATATTTTAGATCCGTTTAATATTGGGTTTCTACAGACAATTACATTTATTCTTGTAATCGCATCGCTTGTTCAGATGGTTGAGATCATTCTAAAAAAAGTCAGTCCTGCATTATTTCAGGCACTCGGTATTTTTCTTCCATTGATCACGACAAACTGTGCTGTGTTGGGTGTTGCAATTTTAACTGTTCAAAAAGATTTTACTTTATTAGAAGGTGTTGTTTTTGCTATTTCTCATGCAATAGGATTCGGGTTGGCACTCATCATTTTCTCGGGTATTCGTGAGCACCTCGATCTTATGGAAGTACCAAAAGGAATGAGAGGCGTTCCGATTGCTCTTGTTTCAGCAGGAATTCTGGCACTTGCTTTTATGGGGTTTGCTAATCTTGTTTAGAAGTCAAATAAATTCTTGTTTGATTTATTAAAAACCTTTCACCAGATAAACTAATCTGGAAGTTTACCATTTATTAATGATATTTTCGATTGCTTTTTCTATTCAATTTTATCCGGATTGTATTTTTCTTCTCTTATAAATAACACTCAAATTCTTCACCATATAGAGAAGTATATTTAACTATAAATGAAATCTTGGTTCCTAAATCATCCGGTAGTACACCTGATTTTTCAAGATATTCCATTTTTATAAGAACTATCCTACGTGCATCAGTAGGCTTCAAGGTAGTTCCCGACATTAAAAGATCATATGTAATTGGTATTTTTTGAATACCCAAAGAAACAAGAAGCTCAAACAATTTATTTGTTTGATTTATTTTATATTCAACACTATCAACAATTGCGATAACTTCGGTAATTATAGCTGGTCCTAATCCATTATTTTGTATTATAAATTTTACTGTTTTATCATGATAATCCTGGCTGTAAAATAATTCTAATCGAGGTTGAACAGATAAACGATTATGTTTTCTCGTTTCAATACCTTGCCAAATTCCGATTACTATTGAAACTACAGCAATAAAAATTGCTGAGATTGATAATATTTTCTCAGATGAATAATGATTGTTTTTTGTCTTCATAAGTTGTCTTAAATTAATTGAACTGATATTCTGTATATATCTCAGTTATAGAAAAACAATAATATATTAACACGAAAGTCTGAGCCGGTCAATATATTACTAAACAACAAATATCTATATAATAAACTCAATATCCAAATAAAAACTCAATCAATACAATTTGATTTTTAATATGAGCATAACGAAGTTATTGACGTTTTCTTAGAACCGTCAAGTACTATCTTTCAAATCTTATAAGTGTCGAAGCATCATTATTATCAAGCTGAACATTCTCCAGTTCATCCAGATTATAATGTTTAATAATCCATCGTAGCATATCAACATATTTCTGACCTCGTGCTGAATAATGGATTAAAGCTCCTGCAAGATAATCCCCAGTTATTTTGCCATGCTTGCGTCTGATTTCAGCACGTTCATCACGGAGGCTTTTATAAGCATTAGTTGTATTAATATTATGAATGTAGCTCGCTGTGCAATGATAAAGATTATCGAAAGATTCAACACGTACATGTCCTCCGGGAGTAGTAAGAAAAGTTCCCTTAGCACCCTCAGGCAGGTGTTGTCCATAAAGTGCATTTCCGGCAATGGAAAAATGAGATGTACCCCAACCGCTTTCATCAATTGCCTGAGCCATAATCAAATCTACCGGTAAAACATCAACCCTAACCAATAATTCCTGAAGATTATCCGAATGAAGGTAATGATCAGCTGCAATTCCATCTAACCATTGCTGTTCTTTAGCAGATAGTTTTTTCCCATTTTTCTTTTTATCTGCAAGCAATTTGATTTCTTTACGCACAGCAAGAATATCATTATTAACCTTAACAACAGAGGTAAGCAGCAAACGAATAAAAAGAGATGTTTTTTGAGGTACAGATAATTTATTCAAATCAGACGGCAAATTGGCTACATAGAGTTGTGGCAGCTTTTTATCTTTACAAACTTGTTCCAGATTATATCCTGCTTTCTTAAAAAATAGTTCCAACTCAGAGGCAGACGAAAAAGTTTTATGGCTTTTAACATCCGCAAAGGGAGATTTAAGATAATCAGGTAACCCGGACAAATTATCAGCAATAAGTATTCCCGAAAAATAAATATTGCATAAAATAATCAGTATAACATATATAATTTTTTTCATAATTAACCTTTTAGCTCACTTGCAATACATAATCTTACCACGCAAACATCGGGAATTCAGCCATCATTTCATTAACACGCTTTTTCACTGATTTTAAAACATCTTCATTTTCAATATCCGCAATTACCTCATCTATCAGGTCAACAATTATCGGCATGTGTTTTTCTTTCATGCCTCTCGTTGTAATAGCCGGTGTTCCAACACGCAATCCGGAAGTTTGGAATGGTGATCTGCTATCGAAAGGAACCATATTTTTGTTAACTGTGATATCAGATAAAACTAAAGTATTTTCAACAATTTTTCCTGTTATTTCAGGGAATTTTGATCTCAGGTCAATAAGCATCAAGTGATTATCAGTACCATCGGAAATAACATGATATCCTTTTTTAATAAATGCTTCAGCCATCACATCTGCATTTTTCTTAACCTGAATAATATAATCTTTATAACCCGGAGTTAGAGCTTCACCAAAAGCAACTGCTTTAGAAGCAATAACATGCTCAAGTGGTCCTCCTTGAATACCGGGGAATACAGCAGAATTCAATAATCCTGACATCATCCTGATTTTTCCTTTCTTAGTAGCTTTACCCCATGGATTTTCAAAATCTTCGCCAATAAGAATCATTCCACCTCTTGGTCCACGTAATGTTTTGTGTGTTGTAGTTGTAACAATGTGGCAGTATGGCATTGGGTTATTAAGAATTCCTTTTGCAATTAAACCGGCTGGATGAGCAATGTCAGCCATTAAAATAGCACCAATCTTATCGGCAATCTCTCTCATTCTTTTATAATCCCAGTCTCTGGAGTATGCTGAAGCACCTGCAATTATTAGCTTCGGTTTTTCTTTCAATGCCACTTCTTCCATATTATCATAATCAATTAAACCTGTTTTTTCTTTAACCTGATAAGCAACAGGATTATATAAAATTCCTGAAGAATTAACAGCAGAACCGTGAGACAGATGTCCACCATGCGAAAGGTCCATTCCCATAAAAGTATCACCGGGATTCAGGCAAGCCAAAAAGACAGCCATATTTGCTTGTGCACCCGAGTGCGGCTGAACATTTACATACGCAACTCCAAACAATTCTTGTGCACGGTCAATTGCAAGTTGTTCAGTTTTGTCAACTACTTCGCAGCCACCGTAATATCTTTTTGTAGGATAACCTTCGGCATATTTGTTTGTAAGACAAGAACCCATTGATTCGAGAACCTGTTCGCTAACAAAGTTTTCCGAAGCAATTAATTCAATACCATACAATTGACGCTTCTTTTCCTGTTCAATTAATTCAAAAATTTTATTATCTCTTTTCATAATGGAATTTGGTTTTATGTTTTTTTTATATATTTGAAATCATATTTTTAAAAGTGCAAATTTATAAATTAATTTTCATTCAAAAAAGGAGGTCAAAATGTTAAATTCAAAAAGAGTAATTATTGCAACAATTCTTGGAATTATTTTCGGATTGGTATGTATGTTTATGGCAAAATCAAATCCTGATGCTACCGAAGCTCTCGCTCCATCAATTCTATGGTCTATTGTAGCAGGTAGAGCTTTAATGGGCTTTATGATCGGCATTAGTGCTTTAAAAATGAACTGGTGGTTACATGGAATAGTTCTGGGATTAATTGGAAGTATTCCAATGGCAATACCTGTAATTGATAACATTCCGATTTTTATCGGAACATTTGTTATGGGTATGATCTATGGTTTTTTAATCGAATTAATCACTTCCGTTGCTTTTAAAGCAAAACCAGTTGGAACTTTAAAATAATTTTAGATTTATTAATTTAGATTTTAGATTTAAAATTGTTGAATATTGCAAATAGGTTGCTAACATTTTTTTTAGGTTAGTAACCTTTTTTCGATAAACACACTAAACACCAAAAAATCAGGTTAGTTTATTAGATGCAGCAAAAAAGAAATCACATCAGTAAAAAAATTATTAGAAAACAATTACAGCTATTATTGTTTTCTGTAATTGTTTTTATGCTTTTTTTTCCTTCTGTGATATTTTCTCAAACTCATTATTTTAAATGTATCTCTGTTGAAAATAATAATGACATTACTTTAAGCTGGACTTCTCCGGTTGCTGCATCTGATTTTATTTCTTATAATATTTTTCACACAACAAGTTCTAACCCTTATGTTTTCACAGAAATTTGTGTCATTACTAACTATTCCACAAATACTTATATTGACTTAAATACTAACGCCAATTTTGTTCAAAATTTTTATTTTATTGAAACCAAAACAAATGAAGAGTCTGTTATTTCCGACACTTTGCACAGCATCCGATTGCGTGTTATGAATTTTGCAAACGGAAAAGCCGAGCTTGACTGGAATCCGGTTCATAATCCTTCCTTGCCGGGATATTCCGACAATTACCAAATATTCAGAAAATATTCTTTCGGAGATTGGGAATTGATCGGTACTACTCAAAATATTGAATATGATGACATCATCAGCGTTTGCAACGACACAATAAATTATTATGTCAGTATTTCCGATGAATCGGGATGTTTGTCAACATCGAATATTGCCGGCGATTGGCTGCAAGACATTAACAAACCACCTGTTCCTACAATTGATTCGGTGAGTATTAATTCCGAAAACAAAATTATAATTGGATGGGAAGAAAATACTGCAAAAGATACAGAAGCATATATTCTTTATCATTTCCGTTCGGGAACATGGAATACTTTAGATACAATTTGGGGAATCGAAAATACATTTTATACAGACACTTTATCAGAACCCTGTAACTCAACATATTCATATAGCATCGCAGCTTTCGACAGCTGTGGAAATACAAGCCCCTTTGGAATTAATCCTGCAAATGAAAGTGACTCCCTTAGAAATATATATTTCAAAAATATCAGTTTTAATCCATGCAACAATAGTATTTCACTTAATTGGACGGAATACATTAATATGAGTCCTTCCCTTGCCGGATATGAAATTTATATAAGCAAAAACGGGAATCCATTTACTCTTTTAGAAATCATTCCGTCTTCTTCAACTTCTTATGATTATGAATCGCCGGATAATAATTCAGACTATACATTTTTTATCAGGGCATTTAATCCTGAAAGAAATAAAACCTCAACATCCTGCCAAAGAAGTGTACAAACATTTTATCCGCATATTCCTCAGTTTAACTATTTAAGGTATGCTACAATTGTAAATAACGAATCGGTGAAACTTAAAATTTTTGCAGATACAACAAGATATGCAGCAGGATATAAAATCTTAAGATCGGAAACAGAAACCGGAATATTCGAAACTTTGACAACACTTCCACATTCAATTTCAGCCAACTTCGAATACTTTGATAATTCTGCATTTGTAACACAAAAAAGCTATTATTATAAAATTATTGTACTCGACAGTTGCGAAAATGAAATACTTGCTTCAAATCATGCAAGAACAATATTGCTCACCGCCAAATCAAACCCAAATAATATTCATCACCTCGAGTGGAATGAATACGAAGAATGGGACGGACAAGTTGATTCATATAATGTTTATCGTAAAATAAACGGAATTCAGGACTCAAATCCAATAGCAATGCTCCCGTACGGCACGACTGAATACGATGATGATGTGAATTCTGTTTTAACTTCAGGACAGGAATTTTCATATTTTATAGAAGCAATTGAAGGTATTGGGTTTTTGTATTCTTTTAATGATACAAGTCGATCAAATGAAGCTTTCGTTAGTAAAGTTCCTAAAATTTTTATGCCAAATGCTTTTGCACCAAAAGGATTGAACAATAAATTTACTCCCATAACCACATT
>JAIORY010000156.1 GCA_021107915.1 Bacteroidales bacterium
ATTTCAAGTAAAATTATAAATAATTAGTAAGTAAACAGTAAATCAACAATGAAAAATTTGTAGTAATTATTATTGAGTTGGATGGGAAATATAGGGAATCCAGACGGACTTCCTTCGGTTGTATGGGGAATAAGGGAAATATGGGGAATAGGGGAAATAAGGGAATAGAGAAAATAAGGGAATAGGGGAAATAAGAGAATAAGGGAAATATGGGAAATACCTTTATACCTTTATTTCCCTTATACCTTTATACCTCTTGTATAAAATTTATCTTTATAGCCGTAGATGATGAACATATTATTGATAATTTTGCACTCAAAAACTAATTATTATGTCTGAAAAAGAAACTACAAGAACCGAAATTTCTGAATTGGGAGAATTTGGATTGATTGATCTCCTCACAAAAAATATCAGTATAAAAAATAAAAGTACCATAAAAGGTGTGGGTGATGATACTGCCGTAATTGAAAAAGACAAGGAAAAATATTCTCTTGTTACAACTGATCTTTTAATTGAAGGCGTGCATTTTGATATGATTTACACCCCTTTAAAACATCTCGGCTATAAAGCAGCAATTGTTAATTTTTCGGATATTGTTGCAATGAACGGAAATCCGCAACAACTGATTGTTGGCTTGTCAGCTTCAAACAGATTTTCGGTTGAAGCTCTCGAAGAAATTTATTCAGGTATTTATGTTGCCTGCGAAAAGTATGGAGTTGACCTTGTGGGAGGGGATACTACTTCCAGTCCTTCGGGATTATTTTTCGGAGTTACTGCCGTAGGTGAAGTGGCGAAAGATAAAATTGCATATCGAAGTACTGCAAAATCCGGCGACTTAATTTGTGTAAGCGGCGACCTTGGAGGAGCATATATGGGATTACTTATTCTCGAAAGAGAAAAAAAAGTATTTCAGGAAAACCCTGATATTCAACCCGACCTTGATGGAAATGATTATGTTATTGGGCGACAACTAAAACCCGAAGCCCGCTTAGATATAATTAAAAAACTCGAAGATGCAAAAATATTGCCTACTGCAATGATTGATATTTCAGATGGTCTTGCTTCCGAAATACTTCACATTTGTAAAAGCTCAGATGTGGGATGCGCACTTTACGAAGAAAAACTTCCGATTGATGCTACAACTTCCGGTGCAGCAAATGAATTTGGTCTTGATCCTACTACTGCTGCAATGAATGGGGGAGAGGATTATGAACTGCTTTTTACAATCTCACAATCTGATTACGAAAAAATTAAAAACATTAGTAATATTTCTGTTATCGGACATATAACCGATAAATCCGAAGGAAGCAATTTGATAAGCACTTCCGGACATGCTGTTGAGATTAAAGCTCAAGGGTGGGATGCTTTGAGAAAGGAATGATTAAATGCTTAAATGATAAAATGCTTAAATGCAAAAATGCTTGAATGATTTAAACAAAAATATAGATCAATTTAAAAAAGCAATCAGGTCTTTTCCTGAAAAGCCCGGTATTTATCAGTTCTTTGATAAAAACCAAAAGATCATTTATATCGGGAAAGCCAAAAATATAAAAAAAAGGGTTTCTTCATATTTTTATAAAGAAAGTTCAATTTCCGGCAAGGTAAAGATTCTGGTAAAAAAAATCAGAGACATAAAATTTATTGTTGTTGATACGGAAATTGATGCACTTCTTCTGGAAAATAATCTCATAAAAAAATACAAGCCACGTTATAATGTTTTGTTGAAGGATGATAAAACTTATCCATGGATTTGTATAAAAAATGAAGATTTCCCGAGAATCTTTTCTACAAGAAATTTAATCCATGATGGCTCTGATTATTTCGGTCCGTACGCCTCGGGGCGAATGATGAAAACAGTACTTGAACTTATTTCGCAACTCTATCCAATACGAAATTGCAAACATAAATTATCTCCCCAAAATATAAAATCCAAAAAGTTTAAAGTATGCTTAGAATATCACCTTGATAATTGCAAGGGTCCGTGCGAGGGTTTGCAAAGCAAAGAAGATTATGATAAATCTATTAATGAAATTAAAGAAATTATTAAAGGGAATATTAATTCTGTTAAATTTCAGTTGAAAAAATTTATGTTTAATTATGCTAAAAATTATGAATTTGAAAAAGCACAGATTGTAAAAGAAAAGGTAGAATTATTAGAAAAATATCAGAGTAAGTCAATAGTTGTAAATTCAAAAATTAATAATGTTGATGTTTTTTCGATTATCACAAATGAGGATTTGAGTTATTCAAATTTCCTGAAAGTTATTGATGGTGCAGTTATTCAGTCGCATACAATTGAGATAAGAAGAAAACTGGATGAAACTCCTAAAGAACTTCTGGAAATTGCAATTACAGAATTTCGACAGCGATTTAAAAGCAATTCGGAAGAGATAATTATTCCTTTTGCTATTGATTACGAACTTTCTGATACAAAGATCACTATTCCCCAACGAGGCGATAAGAAACATCTTTTGGATCTTTCGCTAAGAAATGCAAAATATTTTAAACTTAATAAAGAAAAACAACAATCGTTAGTTGATCCCGAGCGTCATTCAAAACGTATTCTTGAACAGATGCGAAAAGATTTGCGAATGAAGGAATTGCCTCATCACATCGAATGTTTTGATAATTCAAATATTCAGGGGGACTATCCGGTAGCAGCCATGGTAGTTTTTAAAAATACCAAACCGGCGAAAAGTGAATACCGACATTATAATATTAAAACTGTTGAAGGAGCTAATGACTTTGCTTCGATGGAAGAAGTGATTTTCAGGAGGTACCACAGGCTTCTCAAGGAGGAAAAAGAATTGCCGCAATTAATTGTAATTGACGGTGGAAAAGGACAGTTAAGCTCTGCATTAAAAAGTCTTGAAAAGCTTGACCTGCGCGGGAAAATTACAATAATCGGGATTGCAAAAAAACTTGAGGAAATTTATTTTCCCGACGACAGTATTCCTCTTTATATTGATAAAAAATCGGAAAGTTTAAAAATTATCCAGCAATTGCGTGACGAAGCTCATCGTTTTGGAATTACTCATTTTCGCAAAAAGATTGAAAAAGGAACTATAAAATCAGTTTTAACTGAAATTGATGGAATAGGTTTTTCGACTACTCAAAAACTGCTTATAAAATTCCGGTCGGTAGCAAATATTAAAAAAGCATCTCTAAATGAAATAGAAGAGGTAATTGGAAAAGCGAAAGCAAAAATTGTTTTTGAATTTTTTGTTACTGAGAGATTGTGAGTTTACGGTTTAAAAAATAAGACCACTCTAAAAAGCCATCGGATGACTAATATTCAAAAGCCATCAAATATTAAAATCTGTATATGAGTTAATTAACAAGTCATCCGATGGCTATCATTACAAAAATTTACTTTTTAAACTGGACTCAAAAAAAATCCTCCAAATTTTTAAAATTTGGAGGATTTGCAAGTATGAATAATTAATAAAACTATGATTCTTACCTAATAGTAAATTTAATTGGTAAAGTAAACTGCACTCTAACAGGTTTATTTCTTTGCTTACCGGGTATCCATTTTGGCATATTTTCTACAAGTCTGACAGCTTCTTCATCACAACCACCGCCAATACCTCTCATCACTTTAATATCTGTAACTCTGCCATCTGTTTCAACTACAAATGTTACAAAAACTTTTCCGTAAATTCCGTTTTCAAGAGCCATTTTAGGATACTGAATAGTATTACTAAGATACTTCATCAAAGCATTTATTCCGCCCGGAAACTCGGGATTAGATTCAATAGGGTAAAAAATATCAGGCTCTTTTGTTTCTTCTTTCATTGGAAGCGGAATATATTTTTCTACTTCGGTTTCCATATTTGCTTCTATATTAATTTCTATCTCAGTTTCAATTTCTGTGTTATTATCTACGGGTTTAATAATAGAAATATGCGGTGGTGGTATTGGTGGTTCAATTTCTTGTTTTGTTTGAATAATTTCATCCTGAATTTCTTCTCTAACAAATTTTTGGAACTGGATAATTTTCTTTTTATTATATGATTTCCATTCAAAAGACACAAGAACTGCTGCTAATGTTAGGATTAAACCAATTTGAAGAAATATGAATTTTTTGTTTTCGAGATTTACTTTTGGTGATTTCTTTGGTTTCATAATTATTAATTTTAAATGATTATTAATTAAAAACTATTTTATTCAATTATCAACCAAAAATTATTCCAAAAATAAATCCTCCAAATTTTAGAAATTTGGAGGATTTGCTAAAAAAACCCGACATAATGCCGGGTTTTTAGAACTATGTTTTGAGTTTAAAGTTTTGGGTTTTGAGTTAGTGATTAACAACCTTAAACTCGAAACCTGAAACCTGAAACTTCAACGCAGTATTAGCTGTTTTCTGGCAAATACTTATTGAAGTGTAAATTTAATTGGTAAGTTAAACTGTACCCTTACAGGTTTTCCTCTTTGTTTACCGGGGTTCCATTTCGGCATGTTTTTTACAACTCTAACAGCTTCTTCATCACAGCCACCGCCAATACCTCTTAAAATTTTAATATCGGTAACTCTACCATCTGTTTCAACTACAAATGTTACATAAACTCTTCCATGGATACCACTTTCACGAGCCATTTGAGGGTACTCAATATTTTTTCCAAGATATTTATTCATAGCACCTTCTCCACCCGGAAATTTAGGCATAGATTCAACAACAGTAAAAATCTCTGCTTCTTCAACTTCATCATCGTCCATAACAACCGGAATATATTCTTCTACTTCGGTTTCCATATCAGCTTCCGCATCAATTTCGATTTCATCTTCAATTTCTACATCATCTTCCACAATATTTAAAACAGTAACTTGTTTTGGAGGAGGAGGAGGAGGAGGTTTAACTTCCTGTGTTGTTTGAATAATCTCTTCCTGAACGACTTCTTTAGCAACTCTTTCTACTAAGACTAACTCCGATTTTTCGTATGTTTTCCATTCAAAAGCGAATAAAATAGCGGTTAATGCAACGATTAAGCCTATTTGAACAAAAATAGTTTTTTTGTCTTCAAGATTTGCTTTTGGTGATTTTTTAGCTTCCATAATTATATTTTTTATCTAAAAATAACCTATTTGAATAATCAGCTAAATTATTAATTTATTTTGTTTTTTTGTTTTTTTTGCAATTTTTTTTTGAGAACATCAAATAATAAATTGAAATACCGATAATACAACCAATAATATTTGCTAAAAAATCAAAAATATTTCCGTTTCTTCCAATAAAAATATAAAACTGCAATACTTCTGTTATTGCCCCGAATATTATTCCAAGACCAAATGAGCTTAGTATAACATAATAACGTTTTTTCTTTTCGGAAAATTGTCTAGTAAAACCTGATTGGAGTAAATATCCAAAAACACCATAGATGAATAAATGAATGATTTTATCCGGTCCTATCCATTCCCAGAATGATGGTATTTTTGGGAAAGAACTTCCCGGTAATCCGGAAAGTATTAAAATAAATATACCCCATATAACAGCCGGTCCAAAATTCTTTCGAAATTTTTTGAATTTATCCTTCAACTATTTCTTTGTATTGTGTTGAGTCAAGTAAATCATTTACTTCATCAGGATTGCTTAATTTAATTTTAATTATCCATCCTTTTCCGTAAGGATCAGTATTAATAAGTTCAGGAGCATCTTCGAGTTCTTTGTTAAATTCTAGTACTTCGCCACTTATCGGCATAAACATATCAGAAACAGTTTTAACAGCTTCGATAGTACCGAAAGCTTCTTCTTTTTCAAGTTCTTCGCCCTCAGTTTCTACTTCAACAAAAACAATATCGCCAAGTTCTTTTTGAGCAAAATCAGTAATTCCGACAAGTGCTTCATCACCATCAATTTTGATCCATTCGTGATCATTAGTAAACTTTAATTCTTCAGGAATATTCATAATTAATTCTTTTTAAAAATTTTGTCAAAAGTAAATAAAATGTAACAAATCAACATGAAATCAGCAATGAAATTTTTCTGACAAATAATATTATTGAATTGGGGAATAAAGGGAATAAAGGAAATAATGGAAATAGGGGAAATAATGGGAATCCGTACGGACTCCCTTTGGTCGTAGGGAAAATATGGGGAATGCGGATATTTTAAGGAAGATTTTATATATTTGTGAAAAATAAAGAACAATTTAAAAGCACAAAA
>JAIORY010000099.1 GCA_021107915.1 Bacteroidales bacterium
CCCCATTTACCTTCAAAGGTTGGTTCCGGTAATCCTACCTGAGTGCAGTAATCCACAATATTGACAGTTCCTCGTCCCCATATTTCGATATATCCCGCTCTAAAAAATGCCTCGGCGATATCCGGGTTTGCCGGCTCTGAAGTATGTTTAATTTTTTCGTTTAAAATGAGGTTAGTTAATCTGTTTATTACATAATAGTTGGGTTGCGATTTATTATTTCGTCCCTAACGGGACTTGTACTATTCTTTTATTGTTCTCTATAAATATTTAGTCCCTAACGGGACTCATGCTCAAAACACAATGGTTGATCCCAATGGCGATAAAGACATGGAATTGTCCCGTGAGGGACATCATATTTATAGAAAATAAAGACGGTTTCTGTAAAGTCCCGTATGGGACGAAATATAAATTCATGTTATTTCATTGGCTTACATAATCAGTTGCAATTTTTGGTAGATGTTTGAGGAAGTTATTATGAAAACATTCCTAATCTATAATTCTATTCATGTTTATAAATAATATTTCCTCTTTTTCTCCTATTTTTTTTATCTCCCATTTTAAATTATTTTATGAAAGATTTAAAAGTAAAAGTAATTTTTTTTTGTAACTCTTAGAATTTTTATTGATAGGATTACATTTGAGAGTTTTAAAAAGTATAAGAGGAAAAAAAATATTTAATCGTGAAACCTAAGTTTTAATAATTTATCCCATAATTATATTTTGGTCTATATGGTTTCAATACGACATAAAGAAAAGCACAAGCAACACTCTATAAAACCAGAATGAAACTCAAACGGAGTAATTTAGTACAAATTAAGTAATTTAACAATTATTGCAATATTATATGCTATTTTCTGCCAATTTTATTTTTGAATTATGAATTTTTCAGCCTTATATCCTTTCTCTGATGCAACAACATAAATATAATTTCCATTGTTTAATTCTTGCACATTGTATTTAAACGAATGATTACCTACACTCAAATTACCATTATACAAATTCATTATTTCCTGTCCTTGCATATCATATATTTTAATAGTGATAAAATCATTTTCTAAAGTTTGAAAACTCACATTAAAAGTTCTGTTTATAACGGTAGGAAATAATTTGAAGTTTGTAGTTATTTCCATATGCTCGTTGATTCCTGTAATATATGTATCAAAATTCAAGGCATCTACATATAAAATTGAGTTACCAAGTGGTGGTAAATCTGAAACAGAATCGCAAAGCATTTTATATGCTGCAATAAAAATAAATGCACTATCAGGAACTTCAAGACTGTCAAGATATAAAAAATTTGGCGAAACGTTAAGATATCCAACCGAAAATGGAGTGTATGTTGTTGCTACTCCCAAATTATTCTGACCAAAGGCAACCATATACCCCAATGGACCCGCAAAGCCTGTTTTGGTGATAAAAACAATTACTTGTGCCGAATCACCATTTAAAGGATTGTACTTGTAAAAACCCTTTAAATTATTATAACGAATTGAAATTGGAAATGCAGGTCCAAATCCCCCTGCAGTAGTAGGGCGAATAGTAGAAATTTCTCCTTTTGTTGTGTCCGTATCTGTAATTTTATTTTCCATCCGTACTGCATAAGTACCCAAATAATTATCAGTTGTCTGTGTTACAGGATAAAAACCTGTATGGTTGCTACCTTTACTTTCCCAGTCATCTGGTGCTGAGTTGGCACCATTGCTCCAGTTTTCAAAATTGTAATTTGGAATTTGCGCATTTGTTTTAATTGTTGCTACAATTAAAACTGTCAGAATAATTGTAATCATTTTCATCTTTTTTTTGTCAGTGATTTAAGTGCTGACTCCGCACTTTTAATTTATAATAACATGTTCGATATAAAAATTTGCAAAATAAATTTGTTTTGTTTTCATTATATAGAGATTATAGAAATAACTATTAATTTCGTATCTATTAACGGATAAACCGTTCAAGTTAAAAGAACTTGTAAACGTAAAAATGTCAAAAAAGTTCTCACAAAGTTAGTGAATTTCAAAGGCAAAGTCAAATTTTTCACAAGATTACTTACTGGTATTGTATTGATTAGATAATCCAGATTTCCATATTTCGGATAATTAAAGAAAGGAAATACAAATCAAAGCATTTTATCTACTAACAAATACTTGTTAGAAATTAGCTAAACTCTTATTAATATCAACACAAAATTTATTTACTTTTATTTTTTCTAAAATAAGACAAAATCTATATGATACTAAAAAAGCAAATATTTTATATAACTCTCACTTTATCAATATTTTTATTATTATCAAATTATTTATTTTCTCAAGAAAAAGAAATAAAACCCGAGAATAATATTCAAACAATTTGGGTAGATTCTGTTTTTAACTCTTTGAGTATTGATGAAAGAATCGGACAATTATTTGTTGTCAGGGCAAATAATCCCGGCAAGGGTTTTATTAAATCCGTTGATAAACTTATTGAAGACAACTTAATTGGTGGTGTTACATTTTTTAAATCATCACCAATAGTTCAGGCAAATAAAACAAATTACTGGCAAAGCTTAGCCAAAACTCCACTATTGATTTCCATTGATGCTGAGTGGGGATTAGGCATGCGACTCGACAGCACTATTTCGTTTCCTTTGCAAATGACTCTTGGTGCGATTCAGGAGGATGAGATTATTTTTGATATGGGTTCTGAAATTGCAAAGCATTGTAAAAGAATGGGAATACAAATGAACTTTGCTCCCGTTGTTGATGTTAATTGTAATCCACAAAATCCTGTGATTAACAGTCGTTCTTTTGGAGAAGATAAATTTAATGTTTTCCGTAAAGGAAAAGCTTATATGAACGGATTGCAGAAAAACGGCATTATCGCGACTGCAAAACATTTTCCCGGACACGGCGACACTGAATCTGATTCGCACAAAACTCTTCCCGTTATTTATCACGATCTCAACCGCCTCGACTCAATAGAATTATTTCCTTTTGCCGAATTAATTAAAAACGGACTGGATGGAATTATGATCGCCCATTTGTATATTCCGGCTCTGGAAAACACAAAAAACACTCCCACAACTCTTTCTTATCCGGTCGTAACTGAATTGCTCAGAGATAAGCTTGGTTTTAAAGGTCTCGTTGTTACTGATGCTTTGGACATGAAAGGTGTAACAAAATATTTCAAATCCGGAGTGATTGAACTCAAAGCACTCGAAGCCGGAAATGATATTTTGCTGCTTCCGCAGGATGTCCCGAAAGCTATCAGAAAAATTAAAAAAGCAATCGAAAACAATGAGTTGGATCAATCAGTTGTTGATGCAAGATGCAAAAAAATACTGTCATATAAATATAAAACAGGCTTAGCAGAATTAATTCCAATTGAAACAGAAAATATTATTTCCGACCTCAACAATGATGATGCAAAATATCTTAACCGGAGACTTTACGAAAAAGCTATAACCCTGGTGAAAAATGATGATGATATTATTCCGCTCATAAAATTAGACACATTGCAAATTGCTTCAGTTTCGATTGGAGCAGGAATTGATAATGAATTTCAACAATCTCTGGAAAGATATGCCGGAATCAAAAACTTTTACCTGCCAAAATATTCTACCGAAGATGAAAGAAATATTCTGATTGAAGAACTGTCAAAATATAATCTTATCATTATTGGAATTCAGAATACAAATATGTCTGCATATAAAAATTTTGGGATAACTACCGAAGGTATTGAGTTTGTAAATAAAATCAGTTCAGAGAAAAAAATCATTCTCGACATTTTTGCAAATCCCTATTCGCTCATCAACTTTCCACTTAATGAAAATATAAAAGCTATTTTGGTTTCATATCAGGATAATTATCTTACACGTGATATTTCGGGTCAGGTGATTTTTGGCGGGATTGGTGCACAAGGAAAGCTTCCGGTTAGTGCTTCCGCAGATTTCCCTTTAGGAACAGGAATTGATACTGAGGCAATCCGTTTAAAATACACCAATCCTGAAGAGTTGAATATTTCACGTGAAGATTTGGCAATAGCTGATTCAATTGTTTTGTCGGGAATAAACATGGAAGCTTATCCCGGATGTCAGGTTATTGCTGCTAAAAACGGAAAAGTATTTTATAATAAAAGTTTCGGGCATCACACTTATGACAGCGCAAATATTGTAAAAAACACTGACATTTACGATCTTGCTTCGATTACAAAAATTGCTGCTACAACAATTTCTGTGATGAAACTAAGTGAAAATAATAAAATTGATATTGATGAAAAAATCTCGTCTTATCTTCCTTATTTACGAAATTCCGATAAAAAAGATATTATTATTCGTGAGTTGATGAGTCATCAGGCAATGTTCCAGCCATGGATTCCGTATTTCCGTTCAACTATCGAAAATGGAACACTTGACACAACTATTTATAGTGATAAAATATCTATTGAATTTCCGATAAGAGTCGCAGAAAATCTATTCATCAAAAGAAATTATACTCATTCGATTTTTGATAGCATAACTTTTTCTCCATCACGAAATATTACAGAATATAAATACAGCGACCTTGGTTTTTATCTTTTATCAGAAACCATTGAAAATATTACAAATAAACCTTTTGATAAATTTGTCGGGGATAATTTTTACAAATCATTAGGCTTAAATAATCTGACATTCCTGCCAAGGGAGCATTTTGAGCTTTCCGGAATCACACCAACCGAAGATGACAAAGAATTCAGAAATCAACTGATTCATGGTGATGTTCACGATCCGGGAGCAGCCATGTTAGGTGGGATTGCAGGTCATGCAGGCTTATTTTCTAATGCAAATGATCTTGCAATTTTAATGCAAATGTTGTTACAAAACGGAGAATATGCCGGAGAAAAATACTTGAATAAGGAAACAATCGAAGAATTTACAAGATGCCAGTTTCCTTTAACAGGAAACAGAAGAGGAATTGGATTTGATAAACCATTGCTTGAATTTGATCCCGATGGACCGACTTGTAAAAACGCTTCACCCAAAAGTTATGGTCATTCAGGATTTACCGGCACTTATGTTTGGGTTGACCCAAAAGATAATTTTATTTACATATTTTTGTCGAATCGTGTTTATCCCGATGCTGCAAATTGGAAGATCGTTGAATTTGATATTCGTACAAATCTGCATCAGGCATTTTATGATGCTATTGAAAACTCGAAGAAATAAGTTAAGATGAATGAATGATTGAATGATTGGATGATAAAATGAAACTTGAAATTTGAAATTCGAAATTTTAACAAAAACTCATTTTGAACATAATTTCAAATTTCAAATTTCCAGTTTCTGATTATAGATTTTTCAAAAAAACATAAGTAGCAAAGAATAAATTAATTACAAAGAAGTAAACAAATGAAATACAAAACTAAATCAATCCTACTTTGGATATTCGCAGTATTATTCATGACCGGAATTGCAATTTATCAAAGACTCACAGGACCTACACATCCGGTAAGAGGAAAAGTCAACATTGAAAATAATGTTATCAAATACAAATTATTGACATCTTACGGTGGAGAGGATGATGCCACATTAAGTTTTGAAGTTGCTGATGAAAGCATTGAAGGGAAATTCATTTACAAACGATTTAAAAGTCATGATGAATGGTCGGAAGTTGCTATGCAGAAAGATGGGGAAAACATGATTGCAAAAATTCCTCACCAACCTCCGGCAGGAAAAATTATTTACAAAATAATCCTGACAAAAAACAACAAGAATTATACATTGACCGAAGAACCTGTGATCATCCGTTTTAAGGGAGGTGTTCCTGATTATGTATTAATTCCACATATCCTTTTTATGTTTCTTGCAATGGTTTTTTCGTTACGAACAGGATTTGAAGCTTTGATAAAAGGTCATAACGCATTTAATTATACCAGAATCACATTTTTTGCATTATTGATTGGTGGTCTCATTTTAGGACCTATTATCCAAAAATTTGCATTTGGTGCATTTTGGACAGGCTGGCCATTTGGGCATGATCTTACTGATAACAAAACCATTGTAGCTTTTATCTTTTGGCTAATTGCATTTATTAATTTGTATAAAAACAAAGAAAAAAGAGGATGGGCTTTAGTTGCTTCCATAGTATTACTTGCAGTTTACCTGATTCCACATAGTGTGCTCGGATCGGAGATTGATTATACGGCG
>JAIORY010000237.1 GCA_021107915.1 Bacteroidales bacterium
ATAAAACCTTACTTTTGCTTTTGAAATATTTACAAATGACTGACACCACAAAAAAATTATACAATCAAAAAAGACTTTGCTTCGGGCTGATGTGTAATAACACACAACTCGAAAGGTGGCAGGCAGAAACTGTTAAATTGCTTCAGGATAATAATATCGAACTTAAAATTGTAATCCTTAATGACAATAAGCAAACACGAATTTCTCCGGTAAAAAGGTTTTTTACTTATCCATACAAAAATGTATTTTTCAGAATTTACAACAGATATATTTTAAAACCTTTATCAAAAAAAATTATTGATATTAGCGAACAGATAGCAGGAATCGAGAAATTAAAATGCAAAACAATACAAAAAAGATTTACCAATATATTTTCAAAAAATGATTTGAATAAAATTAAATCTCACAAACTGGATTTCATTCTCAGGTTTGGATTCAACATTATTCGTGGCGAAATATTAGAATTACCAAAATTTGGTGTTTGGTCATTCCATCATAGTGATGAAAATAAATATCGCGGAGGTCTTTCGGGTTTCTGGGAAATTTATAAAAAAGACCATATCAACGGAGTTGTACTTCAAAAACTTACCGATAAACTGGATGCTGGAATAATTCTAAAAAAGGGATATTATAAAACTATAAATCACTCACATTCGGCTAATATTGACCAAATATATTATGAAAGCGAAAAGTTTCCGTTGCAGGTTTGTAAAGACCTGATGAATGGATTTGACAATCAATTTCAGAGCAATACCAAAGCCCCTGTTTTTCATGTTCCGGGGAATTTTAAAATGATTTATTTCCTTTTAAAAATATTAAAAAACAAAATACATTTTCACTTAATCGAGCTATTTCTTATCGAAGATTGGAATACGGCAATAATTGAGCAATCACTTGAAAATATTCTAAAAAACAATTTGTTTAATAATAAAAAAACTCCATTTATTAATAAAGAAATTTCGAGCGAAGAACTACTTTATTGTCCGAAAGGAATCAGAAATAAATCCGGTACAAATACTGACAAATTGAAAATCCGGTGGTTGCCAAAACCCAAAAACCGGATATTCTCGGCTGATCCATTTGTTTTTACAGATAAAAACGGAAATTCAAATCTACTTTATGAAAATTATGATTATCGCGCAAGGAAAGGCAAAATCTCATCAATAATTTTAAATGATGAAAACAAAACTTCTGTTGCAATAGAAGAAGATTTCCATCTTTCGTTTCCTTTTGTCCTGAATCATAAAAACAATATTTTCTGCATCCCCGAAAGTTTTGAGAACAATCAAATCAGACTTTATAAACTTGACCAAGCAAGAGGGAAATTTCAATTTATCAAGCCACTCTTAGAAAATACTGCTGCCGTTGATCCCATTTTATTTAAACACGAAAATTTGTGGTGGTTGTTTTTTACAAAAAAAGATTTGCCAAGTGTAAATTTATATGCTTATTATTCAAAAGAATTTGATGGAAATTTTGAAGAACACAAAAATAATCCGATAAAAATCGACATCAGATCATCACGTTCTGCCGGAGCTCCGTTTTATTATAAAGACATATTTTGCAGACCGGTTCAGGATTGTGCAAAAACATACGGCGACAAAGTCCACATCAACAAAATTGAAAAATTATCGCCAACTGAGTTTAGCGAAAAAACAATAAAAACAATAATGCCCATTGAAAATTCAAAGTTTTACAAAGGCATTCACACAATCAATTCGGATGGAAAATATACTGTTATTGACGGGAAACGATTTATCTTTATCGGCGAAAATTTTGTTTTTCAGTTAAAACGAAAACTATCTATACTATTTAAATCAAGGCAATTAAATGATTAAAAAAATAATCGGTACAACAGGAGCCAGATTTTTCAGTGCTTTTCTCACATTTGTCATACTTTGGATAATCACAAATTATCTTGGCAAGGAAGGCTTGGGAACTATCAGTCTTATCATTCTGGATATTGCGATTATTCTATTGCTAAATGATTTTATCGGTGGCAGCGCATTAGTCTATTATACGCCGCGCCGCAATGTTTCCAAACTCCTGTCTATCTCTTACACATGGGCTTTTATTGTCATAATTATATTTTTTGGGATATTCCGGCTACTTAGTATTTTCCCACTAATTTACGCAACCATTATTCCACAGGGCTTTGAATATCACATACTTGCACTTGGGCTTTTGAACACCCTGAGTTTTATTAATTTGAATATCCTTGTCGGGAAGGAAAACATCAAAATGTACAATTCAATTTTTGTTATTCAAATCTTCACTTTATTTCTTTCGCTTGTATTTTTTGTTTTTATCATTAACAAAGTTGAAGTAATTTCTTATGTGTATTCTTTGTACATTTCACAAGGTATTTCTTTTCTCCTTGGTGTTTTATGTCTGAAAAAACATTTCACATTCAAAAATCATGACCATATTTTTGTATTAATAAAAGAAATTTTAAATTATGGTTCCATGACTCAGTTTGCTAATATTATCCATCTAACAAACAAACGATTAAGTTTTTATGTTATTAAATCATTTATTGGAATTGGCTCACTTGGGATTTACTCAGCCGGTGTACAATTATCCGAAGGTTTGAGGCTGATTGGACAAAGTATTTCCATTGTACAGTTTGCTCGTATCTCAAATACAACTGATATGGATTATGCCAAAAAACTGACTTTGCAATTATTAAAATTTACAGTTTTGATTACTGCATTTTGCATGATAATTCTTCTCCTTATCCCGACCAATGTTTTTGAATATATTTTTAGCAAGGACTTTGGGGATATTCGTCCTGTAATGTTTAGCTTAAGTATCGGTGTAGTTTCAATTGCTGCCTCAATGATTTTTAGTCACTATTTTTCAGGAACCGGAAAACCAAAATATAATGCCATTTCTGCCGGCGTAGGACTTGTGTTTACATTGATTTTTGCATTTATTTTAATTCCGAAATACGGAATAATTGGAGCAGGAATTACTGCAACTCTTGCTTATTCGGCAAGTGCAATTTATCAACTCATTATCTTTATCAGGATAACTAAATTAAAACTTCCTGAGTTTTTTCTCACAAAAATGGATGTTGAATTTTTTATTGCTGAAGTAAAAAAAATAAAAGCACTAAAAAAAATCAAAGCAAAAATTGAAAAGATTATTTCAAAGATTATTTTAAGATTAACAAGAGATGTACATCATCTTAAAAAAGGAATTAAGTGTAATTATGAATGGCATGGAAACGATTATGGAGGTTTTTATATTTGTCCCGATTTACTGAATAAAAATTCAATAGTATATTCATTTGGAATAGGAGAAGATATTTCATTTGACGAATCCATAATTAAAAAATATGGATGTAAAAGTTATGGATTTGACCCAACTCCACAATCAATAAATTGGCTTAAGCATCAGGTTTTGCCGGATAATTTTTCTTTTTACCCTTTTGGAATTAGTGATAAAACTGAAATTACAAATTTTTATCTTCCTATTAATCAAGAGCATGTTTCAGGCAGTTCAATAAAACACAGTAATGTTACAGAAAAACGTATTGTTCAAGTACAAATGAAATCAATTGATGATATTATTAATGAACTGGGACATAAAAAAATTGATGTTTTAAAAATGGATATTGAAGGTTCAGAATATGAAATTATTGAAAGTATTTTGAATACAGATATAAATATTGATCAGATTTTAATAGAATTTCACGATCAATTTTTCGAAAACGGAATAATGAAAACAAGAAAAGCGGTAAAAATGCTGCAAGAAAACGGATATGAAATTTTTGCTGTCTCCGACTCTTACGACGAAGTTTCATTTATCAGAAAAAATGCACTGTAACTAAGTCGGCTGACAAATTCTTGATGCTGGATTCTTGATGCAAACCCTCTAAGCGCCTTAAAGGCGCTAAGAGGATGACTTGATAACTGATAACCGATTACTGATAACTGATAACTGATTCCAATAAATCACAAGCAATTACAATCATCTCTTTTCCAACATACATTAGTCAATCAATCCCTTCAACCACTTAGAGAAACGCTAAAAGATATTAACAGCAACTATTTGATAAAAAAAAATGTTTCATCTTTTTTTGAACACTTGATTTCCTACTTTTGCATCAAACATGGAATAGTATGTCTGATAAATATACAGAAGATAGTATAAGGTCACTTGACTGGAAAGAGCACATTAGGCTTCGTCCCGGAATGTATATCGGGAAGCTTGGAGACGGGGCATCGCAGGATGATGGAATTTATGTATTAATAAAAGAAATACTCGACAATTCCATTGATGAATTTGTTATGGGTAAGGGGAAAATTATCGAAGTTGAGATAAAAGACAAAATGGTTACTATCAGAGATTACGGAAGAGGAATACCACATGGAAAATTAATTGACTGTGTTTCAAAAATAAATACCGGTGCAAAATACGATTCCAATGTTTTTAAAAAAGCTGTGGGATTAAATGGTGTTGGGTCAAAAGCGGTAAATGCAATGTCTGCTTATTTTAACACCCAATCGATTAGGGATGGACAAGTTAAAGAAGTAGAATACCAAAAAGGCAAATTAATTAACGACCACGAAATAAGCAAATCGGATCAAAAAACAGGAACTATTGTATCATTTATTCCTGATGATAGTATTTTTGAAAATTTCTATTTCATCAACGAGTACGTTGAAAAACTTTTATGGAATTATGTTTTTCTAAATAATGGTTTGAAGATTCTTTTTAATAATGAAAAATTTGAAGCCAAAAATGGTTTGCTCGATTTACTCGAAAGAAATATCAACGGTAACGGACCCATCCTCTACCCTATCGTCAGAATACAGGAAAATGATTTTGAGTTTGCATTTACACATAGTTCAAAACAATATGGAGAAGAATATTATTCGTTTGTAAACGGACAACATACAACACAAGGAGGCACACATCAAGCTGCTTTCAAAGAAGCTATTGTAAAAACTATCAGAGAATTTTACAAAAAAGATTTTGAAACCTATGATATTCGCACTTCAATTCTTGCAGCCATCAGTATTAAAGTTACAGATCCAATTTTTGAATCCCAAACTAAAACAAAACTCGGATCGCAATATATTGAGCCGGACGGAATGACTATCAGAAATTATATTCATGATATTGTTAAAAGAAATCTTGACAATTATTTATATATGAATCCTGAATTTGCCGAAGCTCTTTTAAGGAAAATCCAACAATCGGAAAAAGAACGAAAAGAACTCGCAGGTATTAAAAAACTTGCTCGCGAAAGCATAAAAAAAGTAAGCCTTCACAATAAAAAACTTCGCGATTGCAAAGTTCACCTTAATACTAATCACGAAAATCGTCTTGATTCAACTTTATTTATTACCGAGGGTGATTCTGCCAGCGGCTCTATTACAAAATCACGAAAAGTAAGCACACAAGCAGTTTTTAGTCTAAAAGGAAAACCATTAAACTGCTATGGATTTAGTAAAAAAGTGGTTTATCAAAATGAAGAGTTCAACCTATTACAATCAGCTTTGAACATTGAAGACGGTATAGACAATCTTCGTTACAACAATGTTGTAATTGCCACAGATGCTGATGTTGACGGAATGCACATTCGTTTATTGCTGCTAACTTTCTTTTTGCAGTTTTATCCCGATCTTATCAAATCAGGTCATTTATATATTTTACAAACACCACTTTTTAGAGTAAGAAACAAGAAAGAAACAATTTATTCCTATTCAGAAGAAGAAAGAATAAAAGCAGTTATTAAAATAGGTAAAACTGCTGAAATCACAAGATTTAAAGGTCTCGGTGAAATTTCTCCCGATGAATTTAAACATTTTATCGGGTCATCTATTCGACTCGATCCTGTAATACTAAAAAGAGAGTCATCAATTAATGATATACTATCATTTTATATGGGGAAAAACACACCTGACAGGCAAAAATTTATCATTAAAAATCTACGAATAGAAAAAGATATTATTGATAAATCGAAAGTGGCTTAAAAAATACCTGCCTATTATTTCAAATTCTAACAATTTAAAATTTAAAATTTTAATCATGATTTGGTAACTTCATGTTATCGAATCATTTTTTGTATTC
>JAIORY010000434.1 GCA_021107915.1 Bacteroidales bacterium
TCATTTTTAATAATTGCTTTTTCATCCTGCAATTTTTTTAAAAAGCCCGTTGAACCGGAAAATAAAAATCTTTTCGAGAGCGTAAAATTACCTCCACTTTCAGATTCAAAACCAAATTTGAATGATACAATTCCTAAAATCAACAATTTAAAAAAATCAATAAAATCCGGACCCAAAACATTTATTGTTCAATTAGATATTGATTCCGACTTACCTGATTTTACTGTTTATTCAAATATTATTGAAAAGAAAAAAGCATTTTTCGATTTTATGCGACCTATCATCATCAATGAAAATAATAAGGTTTTAAAAGAAAGAGAATTAGTTTTAATTTGCTTAAATAAAAAAAATAAAGGAATAGAACCTGAAAAAATTGAAATTATTAAATTAAAAAACCTTGCAAAAAAATACCAAATTAAAATATCTAATGATACCAATTGTAATTCGTTTAGAGATATTTTATTAAAAGTTGATATTATTCCGGTAGAATTAGCTTTAGCACAAGCTGCAAATGAATCGGCATGGGGAACTTCATATTTTTCAACGAAAGTGAATAATCTATTCGGGCAGTGGTGTTTAAGAAAAGGTTGTGGAATAGTTCCACGTAACAGACCCGGTAATGCAACTCATGAAATAGCAGTATTTGATGATGTTAGTCATTCGGTAAACGCCTATATAAAAAATTTGAATACTCATAATGCGTATAAAAAATTGAGACTTGAAAGATATAAAATGAGACTTGCAAGAAAAAAACCAACAGGATTTGCTCTTGCTATTGGATTAAAAAATTATTCGGGCATTGGGACTGAATACATAAAAACCCTGAAATCAATGATCAGGGTTAATGAAAAATATATGGGGCTGGAAAAAGAAAAGCTAATAGATAATTAGATTTCTCCCTTCGGTCGAAATGACCGCCACAAGAACTTTGCAAAATCAATTCAGATACAGTTACAATTGGAAATCTGAAATCTAAAATCGGGATTCGATATTCGATATTAACAATTCTACATTTTACATTCATAATTCTACATTTTAAATTACTAAAAAAAATGTAAAATATAAAATGATAAATTTAGAATGCAGAAATAAAAGAAAAATTTTAGGTTAGTAACCTTCTTGTTTTAATAAAAAAGAAAAAAACAGAATATCGAATATCGATTAACAAATAATGAATGATAATTTGAGAAAAAAGGGAAATCAAAAATATTTATTATAACTTATTTGTTCAGAATATCTCGCTTTGCGGTTTTAATTTTCAAATTTTCTCATTTTCAAATTTTCAAATTTTCTCATTTTCAAATTAATGTAGTCTCTTAATTACTTTAAGAACTCCAAACTTTAGTTCACTTTAGTCACTTTCTATTTCTTCAAAGACGCAATCTGATCCTGAATTACTTTAATCTTAGACTCCGCATCTTCCTGTTTTTTTCTTTCTTTCTCAATAACCTGAGGTGGGGCGTTATTTACAAATCTCTCGTTACTTAGTTTTTTCATTACTGAATTTAAAAACCCTTTCGCATATTTTAATTCTTCTTCGAGTTTTTTTATTTCTGCTTCTGCATCAATAAAATCTCCAAGAGGAACATAAAACTCAGTTGAACGAATAATAAATGTCTGAGCACCATCAAGTTTTTTAGTGATGTAATTAAGCTTGCTGATATTACAAAGTTTACCAATAACACTATCAAAAGTCAGATCAGCTTTTTGATCAAGATTCTTTTTAATAAAAAATTCTATTGCTACTTTTTGAGCTATATTTTTTTCCTTCCGTAAACTTCTGATTGCAATAATAACTTCTTTTGCGAATTCAAATTGTTCCAGAATTTTATGATCAATGCGTTGTTTTGCAGGCATTTCAGAAATCATAATGCTTTCATCCTCCCCTCTTTCAGTAAAAGTCTGCCATATTTCCTCAGAAATAAAAGGCATAAAAGGATGAAGTATTTTCATTAGTTTTTCAAAAATCCCAATTGTCTCGTCAAGGGTTTTTCTATCAATTGGTTTTTGATAAGCAGGCTTAATTATTTCGAGATACCACGAACAGAAGTCATCCCAGATTAATTTGTAAACCCCCATTAAAGCATCAGAAATACGATACTTAGAAAAGTTATCATCAATATTTTTTAATGATTCATTTAATTTAGCATTAAACCAATTTACTGCCACCTGACTTGAATCCGGTTGTTCAATATTTTCATCAACTTCCCAACCTTTAATCAATCGTAAAGCATTCCATATTTTGTTGCTAAAATTTCGTCCTTGCTCACAAAGAGCTTCATCAAAAGGCAAATCATTGCCTGCCGGTGAAGTTAAAAGCATTCCAACTCTCACTCCGTCAGCTCCGTATTTTTCGATAAGTTTAATTGGGTCTGGAGAATTACCGAGTGATTTCGACATTTTTCTGCCAAGTTTATCTCTTACAATTCCTGTTAAATAAACATTTTTAAACGGAATTTCGTTTCTATATTCTTTTCCTGCCATGATCATCCGAGCAACCCAAAAGAATAAAATCTCCGGTGCAGTAACCAAATCATTTGTGGGATAGTAATAATTAATTTCTTCGTTATCCGGATATCTTATTCCGTCAAAAACCGAAATCGGCCAAAGCCAGGATGAAAACCATGTATCCAAAACATCCTCATCTTGTTTTAAATCTTCAATTTTTAATTCAGGAAGATCATAATCAGCTTTAGCTTTTTCATAAGCTTCTTCGCATGATTTAGCAACTACCATTTCGTTATTCGGAAGATAAAAAACCGGTATCCTCTGCCCCCACCAAAGCTGACGGGAGATGCACCAATCTCTTACATTTTCCATCCAATGGCGATATGTGTTTTTGAATTTCTTTGGATGAAATTGAATTGTATCGTCCATCACAACTTCAAGGGCAGGCTTTGCCAGTTCCGACATTTTCATAAACCATTGCAACGAAAGCTTAGGTTCAATCACTTCATCAGTCCTTTCCGAAAAACCAATTTTATTTACATAATTTTCGATTTTGTCAAGATGACCTTTTTCTTCAAGTTCTTTAAGGATTTCTTTCCTGACAACAAAACGGTCTTTCCCGATATAAAGCTCAGCTTTTTCACTTAAAGTACCATCATCATTAAAAATATCAATTACATCAAGTTTATGTTTTATTCCGATTTCATAATCATGAATATCGTGTGCAGGAGTAATTTTCAAACATCCTGTTCCAAATTCTCTGTCAACATAATCGTCTTCAATAATTGGTACCGAACGGTTTACCAAAGGAACAATAACCATTTTCCCTTTCAGATGAGAGAATCTTTCATCCTCAGGATGAACACAAACAGCAGTATCTCCAAGAATTGTTTCAGGTCTTGTAGTAGCAATTGTAACAATATCTTCAGAATTTTCAACTTTATATTTCAGATAATATAATTTTGAATTTACCTCTTTATGAATAACTTCCTCATCAGAAAGAGCCGTGAGTGCTTTCGGATCCCAGTTTACCATTCTCACACCACGATAAATCAAACCCTTGTTGTACAAATCAATAAAAACATCAATAACCGATTCGTACATCGATTCGTCCATTGTAAATTTAGTACGTTCCCAGTCGCAGGAAGCACCAAGCTTTTTTAATTGCTCGAGAATAATTCCACCGTGTTTTTCTTTCCATTCCCAGGCATGGTTCAAAAATTCATCTCTCGTAAGATCGGATTTTTTTACACCTTCTTCTTTAAGTTTATTTACAACTCTTGCTTCGGTGGCGATTGAAGCATGATCGGTTCCCGGCAACCAGCAAGCATTTTTTCCCTGCATCCTCGCTCTGCGAACCAACACATCCTGAATAGTATTATTAAGCATATGTCCCATGTGAAGAACACCGGTTACATTTGGAGGAGGAATTACAATACAATATGCTTCTCTTTCATCAGGTATCGACCTGAAATATCCTTTTTCCATCCAGTGTTCATACCATTTTTTTTCAGTATTTACAGGATTATATTTGCTGGGAATTTCCATTATTTAAAATTATTTTCTACTATTATTTTTTAAGCTCGCAAAATTAGTAAAATTAATAGTAATGTTCTTTCCTGACACTAACTTAGTATAAAAAAATTTATCAATTTAATTAATAATTAACTGAATATATAATTTTTCAACACAAAATAATATCAAATTTGGATAAATGAGTTTTTTGTCTATTTTTGTAAACCATTTTAAAAAATTAGAATCAAATAATATTATTAATTTAAATCTTAATTTTATGTTAAAAGGACATCCGAAAGGACTATTAGTAGCCTTCTTTTCCAATATGGGAGAACGATTTGGCTTTTACACTATGATGGCAATCCTTGTTCTATTTCTTCAGGCAAGATATGGTTTATCCGAAGAAGAAGCAGGTAGTTATTATAGCTGGTTTTATTTTGGTATTTACGGTTTAGCTCTGGTTGGAGGACTTATTGCTGATGCCACTAACAAATACAAACTAATAATTCTATTTGGAATTATTATTATGTTCTCCGGTTATGCAATTATGTTCATACCCGGATTATCTCTTACAGTTACACTAATAGGATTGTTTGTAATTGCCTTTGGTAATGGACTTTTCAAAGGTAATCTTCAGGCAGTTGTTGGACAAATGTATGACAATCCGAAGTACTCAAAGGTACGTGATACTGCTTTTATGATCTTTTATATGGGAATTAATGTAGGAGCTTTTTTCGCACCATTTGTTGCAACAGGAATAAGGAACTGGTTTCTAAAAACTCAAGGATTTCTACATGACGGTAGTCTTCCTGCCATGTGCCATGCTTATAAAAAAGGAGAATTAGCTGATGTTACAGCATTCCAAACACTTGCCGATAAAGTTAGTCTCAATGGGGCAATTACTGATCTCGGAAATTTCGCTGAAACCTATATCCAGTCCTTCTCGAAAGGATACAATTATGCTTTTGGAATCGCTGCCGGAGCAATGGTAATTTCACTTCTGGTTTATGTGTTTTTTAATAAATATTTACCTACTAAAGAAAGACTAGTTAAAGAGGTTAAAGTTGAAACCGCATCAAACGGCAAAGGTAAAAGCATGGACAAAAAGCCTTTTGCAATTATCACATCATTCATAATTGGAATTGTGATTGCACTTGGAATTTATCTTCCTACAGGAAATATTGATGTTGCATTTGCAGTTGGTCTTTTTGTTGTTTTTGTAGCCTGGCTTCTTCAAATTTCAACAAAGGAAGAACGTCCGCGAATATCAGCACTTCTATTAGTATTTGTTGTTGTAATCTTCTTCTGGATGTCATTTCATCAAAATGGTTTAACATTAACATTATTTGCCAGAGATTATACTGTAAAGGCAGTAGATCCTTTCACAAATATATTCTTTAACCTTGAATCAATTTTAGCATTTATTGGTGCTATTGCAGGATTCTTTATCTTAATTTTACGTAAAAAATTAACTGAGAAAATTATTGGATTTGCAATGTTATTAGGCTTAGGTTATTTAACATATTATTTAGTTAATTCATATAATTCATTAAATTCAATTGAACCTGAAATTTTCCAATCTTTCAACCCACTGTTTATTGTCGCATTAACATTTCCTATTATGGCATTATTCACGTTTTTGAGAAAAAGAAAACTTGAGCCTTCTACCCCAAAAAAGATTGGTATTGGTATGATTATCGCCGCTTTTGGTTTTGTAATAATTCTGGTAGGTTCACTTAATCTGGTTTCTCCACATGAATTACAATATGTTGATGACATGGGAAAACTACAATATAATCCGGTACCTGATTCTTCACGCGTAATGCCATATTGGCTTATTAACAGTTATCTCATTTTAACTATTGCAGAGTTATTCCTTAGTCCGATGGGATTATCTTTTGTTTCAAAGGTAGCACCTACAAGATTCCAGGGAGTAATGCAAGGCGGGTGGCTGCTTGCAACAGCAGTTGGTAACAAGCTCTTATTTGTTGGAAGTTACTTCTGGGGCAGACTTGATTTATGGCAACTTTGGGCAATATTTATTGTTTGTTGTGTTCTTTCTGCAATGTTTATTTTCTCAATAATGAAACGACTTGAAAGAGTAAC
>JAIORY010000420.1 GCA_021107915.1 Bacteroidales bacterium
ATTTCATGTCTTTAATGGCATCGGAATTAAACACCGAGAAAAAGCCCAAAAGATGCGATGCATTATAAACCGGTGCTTCATCAAGCAAGATTAAATTCTGGTCTGCACCACCGCCCCTGACATAAAAACCACTATTTCCTTCACCTGCCGATTGTACTCCCGGCATAAGCTGAATTGTTTTTAAAATATCCTGCTCTCCAAACAAGACAGGAATTGCTTTAATTTCATTAGGCTTCATTTTTACAACTCCCATTTCTGCCGATTTTATATTTTTATCAGCAGCTTCCGAAGTAATAATTACTTGTTCCAACTCTACTGCTGCCGGCAAAAGCAAAATATTATTTTTAATACTTTGAACAAGATCAATTTCAAAAATCTGAGTTACAAAGCCAATATAACTATATTCAATTGTATATTTTCCTTCGGGAATTGTTAATGAATAAAAACCATAAACATTTGTTGTACCACCGGTTTTAAGTTCATTTATAAATATTGTAGCACCTATTAATTCTTCGCCTGTTTCGGCATCTTTTATATGTCCGCTGATAGTTTGTTTTTGTTGAGCAAAAGCAACATTAAAGCAAACAAGTAATAAAACTAAACTTATAAATTTGTTCTTCATACGTTTATATTTTTGTGATTAGCTTATTTTTAAGTGGCTTTTGGCAATTAGCCATTAGCTTTTGGATATTATTTGTTCTAATAGCTAAAAGCCAATAGCTAACAGCCAATATAATCATTCTCTTGTGTGTCAAGTTTTAATTGTTGTGAATGTTTCATTTTAATATTTTTTTCATTATAAAATCTTCATCATTATCTTTTCCCACTACGAAAAATCCCTTTTTAAGATAAAGTAATTTTGCTTTGTTTAGTTTATCTACACTCAAAGAAATTGACTTGAACCCTTTTGAGAAATATATTTTTGAAATTTCATCTATTAGTTTTCCACCAATTCCCTGATTCCTGAATTTCTCTTTGACTGCCATACATATTTCAGGTGTATTTTTATCAATAAATCCATATCCGGCATTGGATTTACTAAATGTCCTTCCCCAAATTGCGCCGATAAGTTCATTATTGATTATCGCAACAAGTGCAAGGTCATTCGTAAGAGCACCCCAATTATCAATATATTTTGATATATCAGGATGAGCTAAAATAGATTTTGGAAACGGGGGCTGGTCTTCAGGAACATAAAGAGCCGAATAAAGCATTTCTTTAAGAAAATGGATTTCATTATTTTTAATTTCTCTGATAATCAAGTGTTGCATAATAATATGCTATTTGATAAGATCATAACCTCCCTTGGTGAAACATCGTTTTCAAAAGCAATTTTCTTATAAGTTTGATTTTTGTGGGCATTAATGCCATGTTCCTTTTAAATACACAATATTGCTACTACAAAAATGATTTTTTTCTCCTTATCTTTAATTTCTTATTTGATCAATGCCAGCCTATTTTCAGAAAATCAATTTCAACATCTAATTTTTCACTTATCGTAAATCCGACATAATTCCCCCAAAAAGGCATACTTGGTATTCTCTCCACTTCATAACCATTTATTCTGAATATCAATTCTCCTTTGAATTGTTCGATAGCTAACTGATCTTTCCCATAACCGTTTATCTCGGAGTGTTCTGTCCAGGCTATTATATCTTCAAAAACATTATTTTCTTTCTTGACGATAGTATAATGACCTGCTTTACATATCAGGAAGGCATAAGCGTTTTTATTATCTTTAGCACCCCAAATTAAACCATATCCTTTGTTTTCATCACCTTGAATCAGCTCCACTTCAGTCGATATAGTATAATTATAACCTATGTATTTATCAAAAGCAAACCCAAGAGCAACAATAAATGACTTTTCTTCATTAAGATTTGAAAGTAGTAGTTTGCCATTTTCAATTATAATAATTTTAGATTCAATTTTACCTATTGGCCAGTTATTATCATTATTGACAAAGCCATCATAAAAGATGTTATTCTTATAAGGAGGAGTTTCCGATATTTGTTTAATCTCTTGTTGTTTCAATTTTTCATTGATAGAATTATCCACATAGTCATCTTTAATAGGTTCTGGAGCAATAATAGAAGCGAAATAATCTTTTGTTAATTTTGCTACAAAAATGTCATCTTCCCCGTTATTAGTAATAGAATGAGACCCGAAAGTTGCTGTGTCATTATAATAAGTTCCTGTTAAATAGATATTCTCCAAATTATCAATCTCAATAGCAGTTCCTTTCACATAACAAGACCCACCCTCTATCGCACCATGCAAATTCCCCTGTGTATTGATTTTTTGAACAAAGACTTTATTATTATTATTTCCTGTAATATAACAATTACCTGCTTTATCTATTGTTATTGCACTTCCACGATTGTCCTTTTCTCCAGAGGAACAAAACGACCATATCCAATTTCCATTTGCATCTATCTTTGCTGCAAAAATATCATAACGCTTTTCGGAAATATAAGAATCATTACCGAATGTTATCTTTCCTTTAAAATATCCTGTTAAATAAGTATTTCCAAAATCATCTATTGAAATTGCTTTTCCAAATCCTTCTCCCATACTGACAGCTTTGCTTGCCCATTGCCAGATACCATTCATATTGATTTTTGCTACAAAAACTTCACATTTACCGGTAAGTTCAAGTGGATATGAATCAAATTTAATTATTGTTTCTAAACTTGTATTACTTGAAAAATATCCTGTTACATAACTATTCCCTAATTTATCTGTAGCAATTGATAGTCCTGAACTGCGTCCCCATTTTTGTCCATCAATTTTAGAAACCCATTGCCAAACACCATCTTTATTCATCATTGCCACAAAAGTTTGCCATTTATCATTACTACTGGAAATAGAATAGCTTCCAAAAGCTGAAGTATAATAATATGTTCCTATTATATAGATATTCCCAAAAGAATCTAAAGAAATCCCGTATCCTTCATCACTACCGCTTCCACCAGCTTTTTTCGCCCATTTCCAATTTCCATTGTTATCAATTTTTGCAACAAAAGCATCAACTTTATCAAAATCACCTTTTTTACTGCTATGGGCAGTTATAGAATGAGAACCAAAATTAGCTGTTCTCAAAAACCCACCGGTAATATAGCAATTCCCTGTATCATCGATTGCGATTCCGGATACATTGATATAATCATTATCACCAGTCTGGGTTACCCAAAGCCAATTTCCTTTAGCATCTATTTTTGCCACAAATATATTGTTTTCTCCAGCACTGGAAAGAGTAAATGTTCCTAAAGTTGCTGATCCTTTAATTTTTCCTGTTACATAAGAATTGCCATAATCATCAACTGTAATAGCAGTTATCTTATCAGATTCTTCTCCTCCTGCCTGAATTGCCCATTCCCAATTTGGTGTTTGAGCAAAAAGAAAAGTGGAAAATATGCAGAAAATTAAAATTGTGAATAAAATCTTTTTTACTGAAATTTTTTGGAATTTTGCAATGTTTGACATAGAATTCTCCCTTTTCTTATTATTCATTTTGTACCTCCTTAATTATTAGATATTGATAATCCTATTTATTTTTAAAACATCGAATTTACTGATTTTATATTTTATAATGAATATTTGTTGCCTGATTTTATTTTTTATTATAAAACTTTTTCATTATTTTTAATTTCCCTGATTATCATATTAGCTGTTGGTATTACTTCATGTCATTCAATTGTTATTTACTTTGTGTCATTTAATGACTATCGAATGACAACTTAATGACTATTAAATGACAAAATTACAATCACCTAAATAAATACGTTTTATCAATTTCTTACTTCTCTTAATTTCTAATTTTATTCGATTATTTTCAACAAGTCCATATTCATTATTTAAAAACTTTTCACTTTTCGGAAATGCACTCAATGCACGAATAACTTTCCATTTTATTAATTCATTTCCTGAATTATTGTTGTAGCAATTTATTAAATGTAACATTATTTCTTCTTGTCTGTTATAAAAACAAATATATCCGATTGTGTCAATTGTTTCGCTAATTTTTATCGAATCATTTGACTTCAAAATGTCTGTTAAAAAAGGTAATGCATCTTTGCCAATCCTTATAATTATTCTGGCAACAATGTCTCTCGGCAATGAATAATTGTTCTTTTTAAATTCGGTTTCTGGAATATGTTTATGTTGATTATTTCCTATTTTACCTAATAATTTTATCAGTTCGGGGAGGGCTGATTTTCCATAAGAAACAAGCGAATTACAAATTTCGATTTTAGTATATAATTTTCTTTCTTTCTTTAATGCTAAACACAAAAATGGGATTGATTTCGGATTTTTTGCTTTTGCAAGCAATCCGGCACTAACTGTTCTTTCAACAGCAGATTTACTGTTTAAAAACTCAATGAGTTCATCAAAAGGTTTTTTTGTAAATACACTCTCAATTTTACTTGAAAAATATCCCCGAATTTCTAATTGTTTTTCAGTGCTTTTCATTTATTTTAATAATAAACACTTTTTCGCTTCGGTAAATTCACCTATTTTAATTTTGTAATAATAAAATCCCTGTATAACATTTTCTGCATTCCATACAACAGAATGCGAGCCGGCATCATTTTGTTCATCTATCAAAGTTTTCACCAAATGACCTCTAATATCATAGATTGAAATATTGACAATCGTTGATTTTGGAAGTTGGAAATTAATAGTTGTAGTGGAATTGAATGGATTGGGAAAATTTTGACCTAATTTGAAATTTTGTGCACTGATTGATATTACAGATGATGAAGAATCCATAACTTGCCATACTTCGCAGAAAGTAGTAGTGTTATGTGTGCCGGTACAGAGTTTTTCATCAAAGACTGTCATGCTGGTAATCATACTATTTGAGCTATTCCCAAACCCGTTATTATTAACTTGGGTCCAAGAAGTACCACTGTCATAACGCCATAACTGACTACCATCTCCCATATTCATTGTTCCAGCATAGAGACTGTCGTTATATACTGTTAAGTCCCAGATTGCCCAGTTGTTTGTGCCTCCAAATCCGTTGTTATTGACCTGAGTCCAGTCGGTATTGTCTTCGTATCGCCACACTTCGGTGCCGGTAATGTCGTTTCTTGTCCCTACATACAATTCTTCGTCAAAAACTTCCATAGCTAAAGCAACACTATATCCACTTGTAGGCATGTTGCCGAATGCATTTACATTTACCTGAGTCCAAGTAGTATTTCCTTCGTATCGCCACACCTGACATCCATCATCATCGTTCCATGTTCCTGCATACAAGATGTCATTATAAACCGCCATACTTTCTACTGATCTGTTGTTTCCCGATGGCACTATTCCAAATCCATCTACATTTACCTGAGTCCAGGCGGTACCGCCATCATAGCGCCAAACCTGGGCACCTGCCATAATACCACCTGTTTCAAAGTCGTTTCTTACTCCAACATATAGGTTTCCATCAAATTCCTGAAAAACCCTGGCAACCATAGCTTTTTTATCCGGGTCAAAACCGCTTACATTTACCTGAGTCCAGGTAGTGCCGTTTTCATAGCACCACACCTGACATCCAACACTATTGTTAGTTGTTCCAACATACAGTTGTCCGTCAAATACAGTGATACCTTGTACTGCCATATCACTTCCATCGAATCCGTTATTATTAACCTGTGTCCATGTGTTGCCATCATAACACCATACCTGGGCTTTCTCAACCTGGTTAATTGTTCCCACATACAGACTCCCGTCAAAAACCGTCATTCCGGAAGCACGTGTATTTGAGTATCCGAACCCGCCCTCATTGATCTGTTCCCATGAAAGCTCCTGAGACTGTACCATACATGGAACAGAGAATACTAATATACCACATATTGCCATGATCATTAGTGCGTTGTTTTTGTGTGTGTTTTTCATTTTATATCTTTTTTTTTATATTAATATATTTTCATTCCTCCTCCAAAAGCGGTATTTCTGCAATATACTCATTATCTTTAACGTAAAATTTAG
>JAIORY010000175.1 GCA_021107915.1 Bacteroidales bacterium
TCATTTTCTTCTTTCTTTCCAAAGCTTCCTAAAGGATTTCGGTTGTATTTTTGGTAGTTTACGTCTTGGTCCCCAGATTTTCTTAAAGAACATTTTGATTGCAATATTCTTAGTATTACCTCCTACAATATCCATTAAAAATCGGTTAAGCATAACTTTTTTCCATGCAAACATCATTAACTTTTCAGAAAATTTTGTTTTACTTTCTTTTACAGAAGCGTTTCTATTATAAAGTAATAATTGATGTAAGGGTATTTTTACAGGACAATTCTCAGTGCATCGTCCACATAAAGATGATGCAAAACTTAAATGTTTGTAATCATTCATACCATTTAAATATGGGGTAATAACCGATCCTATAGGACCACTATAAGTTGTACTGTAAGCATGTCCACCAATATTTTTATAAACAGGGCAATTATTAAGACAAGCTCCGCATCTTATACATGATAATGCTCTTCTTTGTTTTTCTTTTGATAATAAATTAGTGCGATTATTATCCAATAAAACAACATACATTTCTTCCGGGCCATCAATTTCATTTTCTTGTTTTGGTCCTGTAATTATCGAATTATAAACTGTAATATTTTGTCCGGTTCCATGTGTCGAAAGTAATGGCCAAAATAAATTAAGGTCTTCAAGAGATGGAATTAATTTTTCAATTCCTGTAATTGCAATATGAATTTTTGGAAAAGACATTGATAATACACCATTTCCTTCGTTTTCAGTTAATCCAACACCTCCAATATCTGAAATAAGAAAATTAGCTCCGGTAATTCCCACATCTGCTTCAGTAAATTTCTCTCTTAAAAGTTGTCTTACAAATGCCGTTATTTCTTCTGGTGAACTATTTTCTGGTGTTTTAAATTTTTCATTGAATAATTTTGCAATATCTTCTTTAGATAAGTGCATTGCCGGAGTTACAATATGATATGGTTTTTGATTATTAAGCTGTACTATATATTCACCAAGATCGGTTTCGAGTGATTCTATTTTATTTTTTTCTAATGAATGATTTAATTCTATTTCTTCTGTAGTCATTGATTTTGATTTGACTACATTTTTTGTATTATGTTTTTTTAATATTTTTATTATTTCTTTTATAGCTTCATTGCTATCTTCAGCCCAAATAATTTTTCCACCACGTTTAGTAAAATTAGATTCAAATTCAGTTAAATAATTTTCCAAATCATTAATAATTTTATGCTTGATATTTGAAGCTCTGTTACGTGCAAACTCAAGATCATTAAATTGTTTTTTACCTCTATTAACAGCCTTATGATACCTCGAAATATTAAATTTTAAAGTATTTCTATGATTAATATCAAATGCTTTTATTTCAGAATCTTTTGTAAATTTTTTTGATATAGTTGTCATTATTTAACTTTAACTAATTTGTGATATTTTATTAACTCTTTGAATATGTCGTCCGCCTTCAAAATCAGTTGTTAAAAATATTTTTACCATTTTTAATCCGAGTTCTAAATCTATAAATCTTCCGGGTATAGAAATAATATTTGCATTATTATGCATACGACAAAGTTTTGCTTGTTCTTCTGTCCAACATAAAGCAGCTCTTACATTATTATATTTATTTGCTGTCATTTGTGCACCATTTCCACTTCCACAAAATATTATTCCAAGTTCATTTTTATTATCATTTATAGCTTTAGCCACCGGATGAATAAAATCAGGATAATCTACACTTTCTGTAGAATGTGTTCCTATATCTTTTATTTTATATCCATTATTTATTAAATTTTCCTTAATAAATTCCTTCATTTCAAATCCACCATGATCACTTCCAATTATTATAATTTTATTTTTATCAGTCATGTTAATAATTTTTTAAATACAAAATTACTTAAAAATTAATACTATTAATTAGTTACTTTAAAATTAAGATATTAATAAAATCTAAAAAATAAGTAAATTTATATTATTATCTTATAATCAGTTTTTTAATAGTTATAAACAAATAAATGTTTATTTTAAAAAAAATTGTTACAATTTTATGATAAATATAAGAATAATAAATAAATTGTTTATAACGTTTATGATATTACATTTTTATTAAAATTTATTAAATAAATTTTAATAATATTGTTAATTAATTGATGATATTTATTTTTATTTTAATGATATAATTTTAAAAGATTTAATAATAATTTTGGTATAAATTTATCACAATAATCATTAATAATTAAGTTTATTAACAAATCTAATAATAATAATATTTATTAATTAAATTATAAAATATATTATATTAATTATTTGTTTTATTTAAAATCAAGAAAATAAAAATACTAATTTTATTGCTGAAATGAATTTATCAGAAAAAATAAAAAAATTACTTAAAGAAAAAAATGCGGTTTTATTGGCGCATTATTATCAGATATCCGAAATACAGGATATTGCTGATTATATTGGAGATAGTTTAGCTTTAGCAAAAAAAGCTACAGAAATTAATACAAAAATAATATTATTTTGTGGAGTTCATTTTATGGCTGAAACAGCAAAAATACTTAATCCGAAAACAAAAGTTATAATTCCTGATTTAGAAGCTGGTTGTTCGCTTGCAGATTCCTGTCCTGCAAATGATTTTAAAATTTTTAAAGAAAAATATCCAAAACATAAAGTTATTTCATATATAAATTGTACGGCAGAAATTAAAACTATGACTGATATAGTTTGTACTTCAGGTAATGCATTAAAATTAGTTGAAAGTTTTTCAAAGGAAGAAAAAATTATTTTTGCGCCTGATAAAAATCTTGGCGGTTATATTAATCGTCAAACAGGAAGAAATATGATTTTATGGGATGGAGTTTGTAAAGTTCATGATATATTAAAAAATGAAACTGTTATTAAACTTAAAGTTAAAAATCCTAAAGCAAAATTATTAGCTCATCCAGAATGTAATGCTGATGTATTAAAACTTGCCGATTTTATCGGTTCAACAGCACAAATGCTTGAATATGCAAAAAATTCAAACTCAAAAAAAATTATTATTGCAAGCGAAACAGGTTTACTTCATCAAATGAGAAAAGACTCACCAAAAAAAGAATTTATGGTTGTACCAACCGATGAAACCTGTTTATGTAATGATTGTGAATATATGAAAAAAAACACTTTACAAAAAGTTTATAATTGTTTAAAAAATGAAAAACCGGAAATAATTTTAGATAATAATACTATTGAAAAAGCAAAAAAACCAATTGAAAAAATGCTTCAAATTTCACAAAAATTAAATATTATAAAATAAAAAATTAATATTTTAATAAGTAATTAATAAATAAAAGCTAAGCACATGAAAACGAAAATTATTTTTATAAGCGTATTATTATTATTGATAATTATGTCGTCATGTACAAAACATATTTATTTTACTCAACATATTAGAAAAGAAGTTGAAAATAAAAATCTTGATATACATAAAATACAGTTTTATATTTCAAAAACAGTTGTATTACAAAGAATCATGCCTATTAATGAAGGAGAAATTGCAAGAGGTAAAATAAAATTTAAAAACGGAAATTATATAGATCAAATAATTATTCATAAAGATACTCCCGGTATTTGTGAATTTATTGGTGAAAATAAAATATATATTTCATTCGAAAAAAATAATAACAACACATTAATTTTTAATAGAGAACCTTATTCTAATTATTATGAATTATTAATAAATAAAGAAGATGAAAATTATAATGGAGTAGTTTATGATTCGTTAATATATATAGTTAATTATAAAAGTGAAAATGCAAAATTATGGATAAAAAAAGATGAAATTTATAAACAAGAAATAAAACAGAGAATTGTAAAAGGTAAAATAGTAAAATAATTACATAAATGTTTAGATTTAAATTAATTATATTTTTTCTTTTAATTTTTAATATACTATTATCACAAAATAATATTAAAATTGACGGATATAATATTTTTTATCATGAAAATGGAAAAATTTCAAGTGAGGGATTTATGCGTGATGGAAAACCAGATGGATATTGGAAAACCTATAATAAAAGTACAGTATTAATATCTGAGGGTAATCGTAAAAATTTTAAACTTGATTCTACCTGGAAATTTTATAATGATACCGGAAATATTATTCTCGAAATAAATTATAAAAAAGGAAAAAAAGACGGAATAAGAAAAATTTATCGTGAGAAAGAAATTATTAATGAAAACTTTAAAAATGATATTAAAAATGGCTTAACACAATCGTTTTATCCTAACGGAAAACTAAAAAGAAGTGTAAATTTTATTGATGGATTAGAAGAAGGAATTTGTAAAGAATATACAAAAAATGAAAGAATAATAACTTTATTTTATTATAAAAAAGGATTTATTATTGATAAAGAAAATATTAATCGCTTTGATCAACAAAACAAAAAACACGGCATTTGGAAATATTATTATCCTGACGGAAAACTGAAATTAGTTGGAAAATATAAACATGGCAAAAAAGAAGGTTTCTTTAAAGAATATAGTAATGTTGGTGATCTCGCCAAAGCGGAAAAATTTACAAATGGAATAATTCAGGAAAATGTAGCTAAACTCAAAAAACTTGATGTTAAAAAAGATTATTATAAAAATGGAAAGGTTAAAATTGTAGCAAGTTACAAAGATGGTGTTCCCGAAGGAATAAGAAGAGAATATTCTGAAGACGGAACAATTGAAAACTCATATATTTTTAAAAATGGTGTAATAATAGGAAAAGGAATAATTACAAAAAAAGGCGAAAGAGATGGTTTTTGGAATGAATACTTCGATAACGGAGATACAAAAGCAAAAGGAAATTATAATAAAGATATAAAAACAGGAGAGTGGAAATATTATCATAAAAACGGAAAACTTGAGCAAGATGGAAATTTTGAAGATAATGGAAAACTAACAGGAAAATGGCGATGGTATTATAAATCAGGAAGATTATTAAGAGAAGAATTTTTTTCAGAAGGACTTTCAAATAGTGTTTTATCTGAATATAACGAACACGGAAGTATTATTACTCAAGGCGAATATTTTGAAGGATTAAAAAATGGTTTCTGGACTTATAAAATTGGAGATAATAAAGAAGAAGGCGAATATATTGATGGGAAAAGAAACGGTATATGGAAACATTATTTTAACAATGGAAAAAAAAGTTTTGAAGGAAAATTTATTGATGATAATCCCAACGGATTACACACATATTTTTGGGATAATGGAAACAAAAAAGACGAAGGCTTTTATGTGATGGGAAAAAAAGATGGTGAGTGGGTAAAATATAATTATGATGGTACTGTTTTTATGAAAATTTATTATAAAAACGGTGTAGAAAAAAGATATGACGGAATAAAAATAAGTAGTGATTTTAAATAATTAATGTAAATATTAAAATATAAACATATATTTGCGAGTTCAAAAATATTAAAAAGAAAAAACTAAAATCATGAAAAGAAATTTATTACTAATTGCAATTATTTCAATGTTTTTAATTTCTTGTGGAAATCAACAAGAACAAACAGAACAAACAACTGATAAAACTGAAATAACAACCATTGATCCAATAGTTATTACAGTTGGAGAATTTGCAGAAAAAGCAGAGGAATTAATAGGTAAAATTGTAGTTCTCGAAGGAATTGTTGACCATGTTTGTGCACATGGTGGAGACAAAATGTTTATTATAGATGAAAATACTGACGGAAGAGTTAAAATAACCATTGGTGAAGATATGGTTAGTTTTAAAACTGAGTGGGAAGGAAATTCAATTAAATTAAAAGGTGTGATAGAAGAACTTAAAATAGATGAAGATTATCTTAATAATTGGGAAAATGAATTATTAACTAATGATGAAGAATCTGAAAAAGGTAAAGGATTAGGAAAACACAAAAAAGAAGATGGAGATCACGAAAAAGGTGATGGAGATCATAAAACAATAAAAGGTAAAAAGGCCGATCAAGGTGAACATATTGATGGATTTGAGCAAATAAAAAATATAAGAAA
>JAIORY010000050.1 GCA_021107915.1 Bacteroidales bacterium
GTATCTCGTAATGACCAACTGCTATAATCAGATTCAATTTTTTCGATCTGAATTATTTTAGGGGAGTCATCACCAAAAATACGGGCAAGAAAAACTATTGTAAATTTTTTCCATGCGGAAAGATCGAAATCTTTATCATCTAATTTTTCGATCTGCTGTTTTAATAATGTTATTTCTTTTGTAGCCATTTTATTAAATATTTATGTAATTATTTTGCTGTCAAATATTTTCTTTGTGAAAACGAATAAATTATCAAATTAGCCACAGATTCACAGATTTTAAAATATTGCTTTTAAAATAAAATCTCAGAATATTTCATAGATTTTAACAATTTTTATTTGGTTAAATTAACATAAAATAAAATTATCTGTGAATCTGTGGCTTAATTTTTTTACACACACATAAAACTATACAGAATTTAAAATACCATGTAATTATTTATTCAATATAAATTTCTCAGAATAAAATCCGTCTGAATTATGAATTTCGAGATTATAAATTCCATTTGCCAAATTTTTCAAATTGACGTTTATCTCAGTACTTTTTCCTGATAAAGTAAAATCGTCAATATATACGATCTTTCCTTCGGGGTTAAAGATACGAAGTACAAATTTCTTGTTTATATTTTTTACTGAACTAATATTGATTTTAAAGATACCGTTATTTGGATTTGGGAATAATTTAACTTCATAATTAAAAGAGGAATATTTAATGCCCTGACCGGATTCTACGATCTTGGCAATAAAAATATCATGATCATCCCAGCCTTCAACAATATTACTTCCAAACAAAGCTTCTCTTGTAAAAACTCCTGAAATAAAAATGCTTCCGGTGTTGTTGGCACAGATTCCGTAACCGTAATCGTTTTCGGTTCCTCCGGCATTTCTTGCCCATTGAACAATTCCATCAGGATCGTATTTTGCAACGAAAACATCAGCCATTCCAATACTTTCTGTTTCATATTGTCCAAATTCAGCAAGATGGCTGAAAAATCCCGTAATGTAAGAATATCCATCACCATCAACAAAAATATCCCTGCTTTGATCCATGTAAATACTTCCTGAGTTTTTTGCCCAGACAAAGTCGCCTTCAGTATTATATTTCACAATATAATTATCAAAATCAAATTGCCCTCCGGTGGCATGTAAACTTACATCATCAATAAAATTTAAATTACCTGAAAGAAATCCTGTTGCATAAGCATTCCCCGAATCATCAACACCTAAACCAAAGCCTCTCGAAAAATCGTTTGCTCCGCCTCCTGCTTTTTTTGCCCAAAGCACTTCTCCTCCCGGATTCAGCTTGGTTGTATATGTAGAAATTATTGAAGGGCTGAATAGTTCAATATCACCAAAAAAACATATCCCGTTAAAAAATCCTGTAAAGTAAATATCCCCCGAAGGATTACATTCAATTCCGTAAGCACGGTCTTCGCCTTTTCCACCGAAATTCTTAACCCATTGAAAATTCCCGTCATTGCTATAATTTGCAATAAATATGTTACGATCGCCAGGGCTTTCGATGTAAGTTTCCTCTCCAAAGAGTGCTTCCTCTCTGAAAGTCCCGGAAACAATTACATCCCCTTCCATGTTAATTGTAAGTCTGTTGCCGTAGTCATCGCTTATGCCACCGGCACTTTTTGCCCACAGAACATCACCTCCTGAATTAATTTTTATCACAAACATATCATAACTTCCATAACTTTCAATTACTGTTTCTCCTGTCTCCATAGTTTCAGAAAACCAACCGGTTATGAATACATTATTATTTTCGTCCGAAGTAATTCCGGCGCATGTATTACTTCCGGGTCCTCTACCTTGCACAACCCATTGAAAAACACCCGATGAATCGTATTTTGCAACAAATACATCTGTTGATCCCACGCTGATAAGCATTTCCGAATCAAAATAAGCTGTATCTGAAAAATAACCGCCAACGTAAGAATTACTGTTTTCGTCAATTGTAATATCATATCCCTGGTCTGAGCCATTCCCGCCGGCTTCTGATGCCCAATCAAAAGTTTGAGAAAAAGTACAGAATGTCATTCCTAAAAACAGGACAATAATAAAAGTGATTTTTGTTTTCATGTGGTTGTAATTTTATTGTTTTTTTAACAACAATGAAACAGTATAACAATGAAACAATTAAAGCTTTTTTCGTGCTTCATTAAAACAGCGACGACAAAGAGGTTCGTAATTATCTTTTTCTCCAAGAACAACCAATTTATCACCTTCAATGATTCTATGGGAATATTGTGCAAGATTACCACATTTCATACAAATAGCATGAACTTTGGTTACATATTCTGCTGTTGCCATTAATGAAGGTATTGGCCCAAAAGGTTTTCCTGAAAAATCCATATCAAGCCCTGCAACTATAACACGTTTCCCGTCATCAGCAAGTTTATTGCAAACTGATGATAATTCATCATCAAAAAATTGAGCTTCATCTATCCCGACAACCTCAAAATCTTTTGAATAAAATAATATGCTTGAAGCTGTTTCAACCGGAGTAGAATGAATAGAATTGGCATCGTGAGAAACAACATTTTCTTCATCATAACGAACATCAATTGTCGGCTTAAAAATCTCAACCTTAAGCTTTGCTATCTTTGCTCGTTTTAATCTACGAATCAATTCTTCGGTTTTTCCGGAAAACATTGATCCACAGATAACTTCAACCCATCCACTACGTTTGTTATTATTATTTGATTTTTCTAAAAACATTCCTAAACTTTAAACTAATGTTTTATACCTTTATCCAAAAATACTAATTTATGAATTTCATTGTTTTTTAATACAAAAGTGGAAAAAAATTTAATAATAACACTCAGATATCTGAATTAATTTATTTCAGATATCTATTTAGCCCGATTGATTCATAAACTTAAAAGACAGAATCCTGAATTATTTATGTGCTTTATTAAAAACGTATGAATAATTCAGGTTAGAGTTGGTCTAATAAATCAGAAAATTAAAATTAACATAATAAATTACAAGTGACAATTTATAAAACAAGATCGATCATGGATATTAAGACAATAAAAGAAGAAATTTTATTTATTAATGATGCTATTAATGAAGAAATTGAAATGGTTTTGAAACACAAAGACAGAATCCCAAGAATTGAACTTGATATGGTAATGTCTAATCTTCAGGAACTCTATGAGTACTTTTATAAACTCCAAAAACTGAATGAAAAATTACTAACAAAACCTATAGTTCCTAAAGAAATACCAAAAGAACCAAAAAATTCCGGAGTTAAAGAAAAAGTAGAGATAAAACATATTGAGAAAACTCTTCCGGTTGAAAAAACACTAAAAACAGAAACCAAGACTATTGAAAATATTCAACAAGTTGAGGAAACATCTGCTGAAATAAAAACTAATATCAAAACTGAAAAACCAAAAACAGAAGCTGTTGAAACATTTCAACCGCCCGAGGAAAAGCCTGTTGAAACAAAAACATATATCAAACCGGAAAAACCAAAAACCCCTGAACAAAAGAAATCAACTTTAGATTTGTTTGCAGAAAATACAAATACTATCGGAGATAAATTTCTTGAAAAAAAAGATAAAAGCATTGCTGCCAGCATGTCTCATAATCATATCACAAATATCAAAAAAGCCATCGGTATAAATGAAAAATTTCTGTTTATTAACGAACTTTTTAACGGAAATATGCAAGAATATAATCAAGTTTTAGATAAATTTAATTTATTCAATAATGTGTATGAAGCAGAGCAGTTTATTAATGAACTGAAATCGAAATATAATTGGGAAGCTGAAAATGATGCTTTTATCAAGTTTATGGAAGTCATTAAAAGAAAATTCTCATTATAAATTATTTTTCAAATTTTTATTAATTCTTTATGATTTAGAGTAGGTAAAAAAATAAAAGCCACAGATTCACAGATTATTAAATTAATTTTTTAGAATCTGTGAATCTGTGGCAAATTTGATTACTCATTACATTCTAAATAAAAAAATTATTTTATGACACTAAAAAAATATTTATTTCTTTTTTTACTAAGCGTTTCTATTTCGGTCTTTTCGCAAGATAAAAACTATGCACTCGGGCTGATAAATAAACTGGCTTCACCTGAGATGTTTGGAAGAGGTTATGTAAATAAAGGCGAAAAAATAGCTGCGAAATATATTAGGAAAGAGTTTAAGAAAAACGGGCTAAAATCATTTTCCAATAACTATTTTCAAAAGTTTTTATTTTCTATAAATACATTCCCCGAACCAATATTTGTATCAATTGATGGAAAAGAACTTAAATCAGGAACAGAATTTCTGATTGAGTGTTCTTCTCCTGCAATTGCAGGAACTTATGGTCTTGTTTGGATAAACAACACAAAAATAAATACAGAAGAACATCATAATCTTTCAAATAAATTTATAGTAACAAATCTGAAACAAAAAGAATTGGCTGATTTGGATTTGCCAAAATTTAAAGGAATAATAAAGTTAAATGAAAAAAAATTATGGTGGCATGTTTCAAACGGCAGAAGACAAGGAGATTTTGTAAGTTTAAAAATAAAGACGGATGCAATTCCGCCGGAAGCAAGCAATATTACAATTTCTGCTCAGAATAAATTTTTTGATGATTACAAAACCCAAAATGTAATAGGATATATTGAAGGTAAAATATATCCCGATTCATTTTTTGTTTTTACAGCTCATTACGATCACCTCGGGAGAATGGGAACACAAACTTATTTTCCGGGAGCAAATGATAATGCAAGCGGGACAGCAATGATTATTGATCTGGCTCGATATTACTCTATCCCTGAAAATCGACCTGATTATTCAATTGTTTTTATGGCATTTTCGGGTGAAGAAGCAGGTTTGATAGGTTCGACTTATTTCGCAAATAATCCTCTTTTTCCTCTCAAAAACATAAAATTTCTTATCAATCTTGATATGGTTGGAAGCGGAAGTGATGGCATAACTGTGGTAAATTCAAGTATATTTGCAAAAGCATATAATTTGCTTGTTGCCATTAATAATAATAAACAATATTTGAAAGAAGTAAAAAAGAGAGGTGAGGCATGTAATAGCGATCATTGTCCGTTTTACAAAAAAGGAGTGCCGGCAGTTTTTATTTATACAAGAGGAAAAGAATGTTCAGAATATCACACTCCCGATGATAAAGCAGAAAATCTTCCACTAACAGAATATGATGACCTTTTTCGTTTGCTGACTGATTTTATTTTAGCATTTTAACATTTAATCATTTTAGCATTATATATTGGTTTATTAGACGAATTATAAAATAATTATTTACCAATAAAATTGAAGTAGAGTTATACTTAATAATCAAACCTATGTCAAAACTAATTTTAGTTCCGACCCCTATTGGCAATCTTGAAGACATTACCTTAAGAGCCATTCGTATGCTCAAAGAGGTTGATCTTATTCTTGCCGAAGACACCAGAAAAACAAGTATTTTGTTAAAACATTATGAGATTAAAAATAAGATGATTCCTCATCATCAATTTAATGAACATAAAACCGTTGAAGGTCTTGTTGAAAGAATTGCCGGAGGCGAAAATATTGCCATGGTTACTGATGCCGGCACACCCGGAATTTCCGATCCCGGCTTTTTACTTGTCAGAGAATGTATTAAAAATGATGTTGAAGTTGAATGTCTCCCCGGAGCAAGTGCTTTTATTCCGGCTTTGGTAAATTCCGGTTTGCCGGTTGATCGGTTTGTTTTTGAAGGTTTTCTTCCTCACAAAAAAGGAAGAATGACAAAACTAAAGGAACTTGCCAACCAAAATTATACTATGGTTTTTTACGAATCTCCCTTCCGTCTTGTAAAAACATTAAATCAATTTATCGAATATTTTGGTGCCGAAAGACAAGCTTCTGTTTCGAGAGAACTTACAAAAATCTACGAAGAAACACGTCGTGGAACACTTACTGAGCTTTTTGAACATTACGACAAACATCCCCCAAAAGGAGAAATAGTTATTAT
>JAIORY010000430.1 GCA_021107915.1 Bacteroidales bacterium
AATTTTAATATAAAAGTCCCGGAAGTTACGGGACTTTTTTTATTTTTGCTACTTAACTGGAGTATTTAAATAAAAGTTATGCCGAATACATTATTATTTTTCAATATCAGTGGCGGAGAAATATTTATTATTCTCGTGGTGGCTTTCATTATTTTTGGTCCTCAGAAAATACCCGAAATAGCGAGAAAACTTGGAAAAGGTATTCATGAAATGAAAAAAGCCACATCTGATATTAAAAGAGAAATCAATAATGAAGTCAATAAAGTTAAAACTGATGTTGATGATGCTGTTGATAATATAGATATTGATACAAAAGAAAAATCTGATAAAGCAAATAAGTGAGCAAATTTTTCGTTACAACGAAGTAACAATATCATAGTACACTTTTGAGGGCAAGTCGGGAGTCCGAAGTAGGAAGTCCGAAGTAAAACCACTTCCGGCTTCGGTCTTCTGACTTTGAAAAAAGTTTGTTAAAAACAAAGTTTTACAAGATAATAACATATATTCGTAAAATGAAACACTACAAAAATATAATTCTGATCTTCACCATTGTATTGATGTTTTCGGGACTCAAATCTTTTTCTCAAAAAGATTATGCTGCTCCGGCAGATGAAGCTTTCGATAACCTGAGATATACAGTTGCTATCGAAAAGTATAAAAAAGCATATTCAAAAGTAAAAGGTAATAAAATAGAAAAAGATCGAATATCTTACCAAATGGCAGAATGTTACCGTCTGACAAATAACTTACGGCGTGCAGAATCCAGATATAAAAGATTAGTAAAAGATAACTATCAGGACAGCAAGCCCTTAATATTACTGCATTACGCAAACATTCTTAAATCAAACGAAAAATACGAGCTTGCACTTGAACAGTACAACGCCTATAGTAAACTGGTTCCTGATGACCCGCGTGGGCAAAATGGTATTACAGCTTGTGAGTATATTACCGAATGGATTGAAAATCCAACAAAACATGAGATCGAAGAAATAAAAAAACTTAATTCCCGTGAATCGGATTTCACACCTGCTTGGGGAAGCGACAATTACAATTCATTAATTTTCACATCTACAAGAGAAGGATCAACAGGAAAAAATACCGATGAATGGACAGATCAGAATTTTAGCGATCTCTTTTATTCAAAACAAGACAGAAAAGGTGAATGGAGCACTCCGGTACTATTGGAGACCGGAGAAGAGGGAGTTAACACTGAATCGAATGAAGGTACTCCTATACTAAATTCTAAATTTAATTCAATGTATTTTACAAGATGTCCTGATAAAGATAAAACCGTTGCAGGATGTCAGATTTACAAATCGAAAAGAAGCGGAAGAAATTGGGGTGAACCGGAAATAATTATGTTGGGACACGATACCAACGCAACAATCGGACATCCTGCCATAAGTGAAAACGAATTAATAATTTACTTTTCATCAAACCGGCAAGGTGGATTTGGAGGAAAAGATATATGGGTAGCTTTTCGCGAAACAAAAGATGAAGAATTTGGTCGTCCACAAAATCTTGGTCCTGTTGTAAACTCAGCAGGCGATGAGATGTTTCCATACCTCCGTAGCGATACTGTTTTATATTTCTCCTCAAATGGTCATCCCGGAATGGGTGGCTTGGATATTTTCCGTACAACTGTAAATGAAGATGGAAACTGGGGAAAACCCGAAAACCTGAAATTTCCACTTAACTCTAACGGAGACGATTTTAGCATTATCTTTCATCCTGAAAAAGAATTCGGTTATTTTTCTTCAAACAGAAACAGTAACCGGGGAAACGATGATCTGTTCTCTTTTAACATTCCTCCTGTAGAATTTACTATCAGCGGAGTTATTAAAGATGACAGAACACTTCAATTTATTGAAAATGCCGTAGTTGAACTTATTGATTCGGATGGAATTTCAGTTTCAACAAAAACAACTTATGAAGGGAAATATTACTTTGGTAAAAATCAAGTAAATGAAGACAAAATCTTCGATATAACAATTACAAAAGACGATTATTTTACTGTTGAAGGTAGCGAAACAACTATTGGATTGGAAAAAAGCAAAGATTTTACCCGTGATTTTATGATGCAGCCTATTCCTGATGAACCAATTGTACTTCCAGAAATTTTATACGATCTTGCAAAATGGAACTTAAAACCACAATATCAGGATTCGTTGCAGGGTTTGATCGAAACTCTTGATGCTAATGAAAATATTATTGTTGAGTTGGCAGCTCATACCGATGCCCGCGATTCGTATGAACGAAACGATATTCTTTCTCAAAAACGTGCACAATCGGCTGTTGATTATCTTATAATGAGAGGTATCGACCCCGAACGACTTGTTGCAAAAGGTTATGGAGAAAGAGTTCCTCTTACTCTTATGAAAAATATTACTCGTGATGGATTTAATTTTACTGAAGGAACAGAACTTACCGAAGATTATATTGCGTCATTAGATTCGGATGAAGAAAAAGAAGCTGCTCACCAGCTAAATCGTAGAACAGAATTTATGGTTATCAGCAAGGATTTTGTTCCTAAACCTCAAAACAAAAATTTTGAACCAACTGTGGATATAGTTGTAAACCCTGAACAAAAAATACTGAAATATACATCAGATGCTAATACAGGAGAAATACAGGCATTGTGTATTATCAATGGTTTTACTCTTGGATTTACTTACGATAAAAACGGAAGAGCCATGATATCCCTTGAAAAAGCTCTCGAACTATTGAAAAATGGTGCCATCAGTAAATCTGATTTTATAGGTGACATTAATAAAGTCCTTGCCGAAAGCACAATAGCAAATAATGCAGTTTTCAAAATAAAAGATTTACGAATAGCAGGTCAGACAATTCACGATATAAATATTATTGTCAGACATGATCTTCGCCAATCATTAATATTAGGAAGTAAAGTTTTATCTGAAATTGGTGAAATTAGTATTGATAAAGGAAAGAAGGAAATGATTTTTAAATAGTAGCTTCAAGAAAACGTCAATAACTTCGTTATGCTCGTATTTAAAATCAGTCATCCGTACGGACTCCTGATTTTAAATACTTCACATCCCGATAATTATCGGGACGTTCTTGACGCCTTCTTAAAAGCCACACCAAAAATACTGAGTTTCTTAGAGGCACTTCTATAAGTTCTACTGGAAATTTAATAAGAAATTGAATTAATAATTGAAATGCTAAAATAACAATAGAAACTTTAAATAAAAGGAACTCAAAACTTTAAACTTAAAACTCGAAACCAGTAACCCAAAATCCAATGTCCAATAAATCAAGATACAATCAAAGAGGTGTTTCAGCATCAAAAGATGATGTTCATAATGCAATAAAGAATGTTGATAAAGGTCTTTTTCCTAATGCTTTTTGTAAGATAATTCCTGATTTTTTGGGAAACGACAAAGAATATTGCAACATTATGCACGCAGACGGAGCAGGAACAAAATCCTCACTGGCATATATGTATTGGAAAGAAACCGGCGATATTTCTGTTTGGAAAGGAATTGCTCAGGATGCAATAGTCATGAATCTTGACGACTTGCTTTGTGTTGGTGCAACTGATAATATTTTGCTTTCATCAACAATCGGGAGAAATAAAAAACTTATCCCCGGCGAAGTTATCTCGGCAATTATTAACGGAACTGAAGAAATCCTCGAAGAACTGCGAAAGATGGGAATTGGCATTCATTCAACCGGTGGCGAAACCGCCGATGTTGGCGATCTGGTTCGAACAATTATTGTGGATTCTACCGTGATTGCCCGCATGAAACGCAAAGATATAATTTCAAATCACAATATTTCTGCCGATGATGTTATTGTTGGTTTGGCATCTTCTGGACAGGCAACTTACGAAAAAGAATATAACGGTGGAATGGGAAGCAACGGACTTACCTCAGCCCGCCACGATGTTTTTAATAAAGAAACCGGAAAAAAATATCCCGAAAGTTTTGACCCGTCAATACCGGAAATTCTGGTTTATACCGGAAAATTAAATCTCACAGCTCCAACAGAAATCCCCGGAATTGATGCAGGGAAATTGGTTCTCTCACCCACCCGCACTTATGCTCCTGTGATTAGTAAAATTCTGAAAAAATACAGAAAACAAATTCATGGCATGGTTCATTGCAGCGGCGGAGCACAAACCAAAGTTTTGCATTTTGTTAATGATCTTCACATTATTAAAGATAATATGTTCCCGTTACCGCCATTATTCAAAATGATTCAGGAACAATCTGGAACCGATTGGCAGGAAATGTACAAGGTTTTTAATATGGGTCATCGAATGGAAATTTACCTCCCTGAAGAATTTGCCGGTGAAATAATTAAAATTTCCAAAGAATTTAATATTGATGCTCAGATTATTGGCAAATGCGAAAAGGCTGATAAAAAATATTTGACTATAAGATCGGAGTTTGGGGAATTTGGGTATTAAGAGTGATTAATGGTAATTTGTTGTAATTCATTGTAATTTGTTGTAATTTGTTGTAATTTGTTGTAAAAAGGCAAGACCTACGAGGTTTTATTAATCATATCACGAATAAACTTCTCCGAAAATATTTCATCATTTATCCTCAACAAAACAGTATCTTTGCAAACTGAAAAAAACTAAACACTAATATGTTAGACAAGCTTGCAGCAATAAAACAAAGATTTGAAGATTTAAAAATGGAAATGACTGATCCAAAGGCTATTTCCAATAGGAAACGATTTATACAACTAAGTAAGGATTATAAAGAGTTAGAACCCGTTGTTGAAATATATGAAATATACAAAAATGTACTCGGAAATATAGATTCTACCAAACTAATACTTAAGACTGAGAAAGATGAAGAATTCAGGGAAATGGCAAAAGAAGAACTTTCAGAATTGCTTGTATCTCAGAAAGAGCTGGAGGAAGACATCAGGTTAATACTTATTCCGAAAGACCCACAGGATGGTAAGAATGCAATTGTAGAAATAAGAGCAGGTACGGGAGGAGATGAAGCCGGTATTTTTGCGGGTGACCTTTACAGGATGTATCTGAAATTTTGTGAAACCAAAAAATGGAAGGTCGAAGGAGTAAGCAATACAGAAGGTACTGCTGGTGGATTTAAGGAAGTTGTTTTTAATGTAATTGGCGATGGAGCTTATGGTGAGATGAAATATGAATCGGGTGTTCACCGTGTTCAACGTGTTCCAAAAACCGAAACTCAAGGACGTGTTCATACTTCTGCTGCATCGGTTGCTATTCTTCCCGAAGCTGATGAATTTGATATTGAAATAAAGCCGGAAGATATCAGAAAAGATACATATTGTGCATCAGGTCCGGGCGGGCAGTCAGTAAATACAACTTATTCTGCTATCAGATTAACTCACGAACCTTCAGGTATTGTGGTTACTTGTCAGGATGAAAAATCACAATTAAAGAATCTTGATAAAGCAATGAAAGTTCTCAGGTCAAGACTTTATGAGCTTGAACATCAAAAGTATCTTGACGAGATATCTAAAAAAAGAAAAACAATGGTTTCCACAGGAGACCGTTCGGCAAAAATCAGAACATACAACTGGCCTCAGGGACGAGTTACAGACCATCGTATAAGTCTCACTTTATATAATCTTCAGGGAATTATTGATGGTGATATCCAAGAATTAATAGAAAAATTACAAATTGCTGAGAACGCCGAAAGACTGAAAGCGGAATTGAAAGATTAAAGTTTTTGAATAAAGATTTTGTTTGCTTTAGTCTTAAATTATTGAGGGAATATAGAACATTGGGAATAAAGGGAATAGGGGAAATAAAGGAAATAGATTTCTCCTTTCAGTCGAAATGACTGGCTATGAAAAAGATTAATTTGTACAACGGTCATTTCGACCAAAGGGAGAAATCTATTATTAATTACTCAAGTTTCGCAGTTCCAAAAGTACAATAAACATTGGTAATCCCAAAGCAAGAT
>JAIORY010000353.1 GCA_021107915.1 Bacteroidales bacterium
GCTGATCTGGCGAAAGCAATTCTTACAATAATTCCTCAGACATCAAAATTAACAAAACCTGAATTGTATCATTATTCTAACGAAGGAGTGGCAAGCTGGTACGATTTTACAAAAGCTATTATTGAAATTGCCGGTGAAAATTGCAAAGTTCTCCCAATAGAAACAAAGGATTATCCGCTTCCGGCAGCACGACCATTTTACAGCGTGATGAACAAAGCAAAAATCAAAAAGGATTTTGATATTGAGATTCCTCATTGGAGGGATAGTCTTGAGAAATGTATTGGGAGATTGAAAGAGTTTTGAGTTTTGGGTTTTGAGTTTCAGGTTTCAAGTTTTGGGTTTTGGGTTTGACTACTTGCAAGCATTAAGTTGAAATTTAGAGTATCTATACAAATTTACAAACTTTGGAGTGAAAAAGAAAAAATATTATTATATTTGTAGTATATATTATAAGTTATGGATTTACAAACACGAAAATTAAACTTAATAGAATACTTGATAAGACTTCAAGACGAAAATATTTTCAAGATAATTGAAGATACTATTAATAAATCTGTCAGCAATACCGATCAGGCATTAAAACCATTTACTCAAGACGAGTTAATTGAAAGAGCAATAAAATCTAATGCTGATTATCTTGCTGGAAATTTCAAGACTCAAGAACAATTAGAAATAGAAGCAAAAAAATGGTGATTCGATGAAAATTATATGGTCTGACTTTGCTTCTCAGAATTTATTAGATATTTATCAGTATCATAAAGAAAGTGTAGGAAAAAATATAGCACAGAAAATCAAAACAAAGATTTTTAAATCAACAAGACAACTTGTAAAACACCCTAATTCTGGACCAATTGAAAAATCACTTGAACGACTTGGAGAAGATCACAGATATTTGGTTAGTGGTAACTATAAGGTTGTTTACAAAATAATTAACGAAGGAACTTTAATAACAGACATTTTCGATACACGGCAAGACCCTTTAAAATTAGATAATCCGAAAAAAAAGCACAGTAGGTAATAAAAATATATAAAAATGAAAAAAGACATAGACCCAAAAATCCTTCAAAAAGCACAGCTTTGGCTTGAAGGTAATTATGATGATGAAACAAAAGAAAAAGTTAAAGACATGATTGAAAATGATCCTCATGAATTGATTGAATCATTTTATCAGGATCTGGAATTTGGTACCGGTGGATTACGAGGAATAATGGGAGTTGGCTCAAACCGATTGAATAAATATACCGTTGGTATGGCAACCCAGGGTCTTGCAAATTATCTCAAACTTATGTTTCCCGACAAGGAACAAATAAAAATGGCAATTGCACACGACTCAAGAAATAATAGTAAATATTTTACCAAAATAGCTGCTGATATTCTTTCGGCAAACAATATTAAAGTTTATGTATTTGACGATTTGCGACCTACGCCGGAACTTTCTTACGCTATCCGTCATTTTAATTGCCAAAGTGGAATTGTGATCACAGCTTCTCATAATCCAAAAGAATATAACGGATTTAAAGCCTATTGGGATGATGGCGGACAATTGATTCCTCCGCACGATAAAAATGTAATAAAAGAAGTTCAGAAGATCACCAATATTGATGATGTAAAATTTGACGGAGATAATTCAAATATTGAAATAATCGGAGAAGAAATTGATAAAATATATCTCGAAGAAATTAAAAAACAGTCGCTTTCCGGCGAATTGATAAAAAAACATAATGATCTGAAAATTGTTTACACACCTCTTCATGGAACAGGTGTAACTTTAGTTCCACGCATATTAAAAGAATTCGGATTTAAAAATATTTATTCTGTTCCTGAGCAAGATGTCCCTGACGGTAATTTCCCAACTGCAAAATCTCCAAATCCTGAAGAACCTGCTGCTTTGGAACTTGCAATAAAAAAAGCAACAGAAGTTAATGCTAATCTTGTTATGGCTACCGACCCTGATGGCGACCGCGTTGGAATAGCTGTAAAATTACCGGACAATAAATTTGTTTTGTTAAACGGAAATCAAACAGCATGCCTTTTGATGTATTACCTTATGAATAAATGGAATGAAGATAATAAGATCACTGGAAAAGAATTTATAGTTAAAACAATTGTAACAACAGAATTACTTAAAGATATAGCAATAAAAAACAATGTTGAATGCTATGATGTTTTGACCGGATTCAAATGGATTGCAGATAAAATCAAGGAATTTGAAGGCACAAAAATATTTATCACCGGAGGAGAAGAAAGCTATGGATATATGGTTGGTGATTTTGTGAGAGATAAAGATGCTGTTGCTTCATGTGCAATGATTGCCGAAACTGCTGCCTGGGCTGCCGAAAAAGGAAAAACTCTATACGACCTCTTAATTGACATTTATCTTGAATTTGATCATTATAAAGAAAAATTACATTCAGTTGTTAGGAAAGGAAAATCCGGTGCAGAAGAAATCCAAAAGATGATGGCGGATTTCCGTGATAATCCGGGAAAACAAATTAATAATTCTGATATTGTTTTGACTAAAGATTATCTTCTTCAAAAAGAATTTAATAAAGAAACAGGAGAGGAAAAACCTATTGACCTTCCTCAATCAAATGTGTTGCAGTTTTTTCTGAAAGATGGAAGCAAAATTAGTATGCGCCCTTCAGGAACAGAACCAAAAATAAAATTTTATTTTAGTGTTAAAGATAAACTGGAAAACAAAAATGACTTTGCTCAAAATGATGAGAAGTTGGGCAAAAAGATTGACGATATTATTAAATCTATGGGACTTGGGTAGTTTCGGGTTTCAGGTTTCGGGTTTCGGGTTTCAGGTTTCGGGTTTCAGGTTTCGGGTTTCGGGTTAACCTTCCAACTTAATTAACCTGAAACCCAAAACTCAAAACCAAAAAACTCAAACAATATCAATTATTCTAATTTTCTTTCCACGAAATTCACATTCATCGCCCTTTTTTTTATCCTTTATAACATGAAAAATTGGAACATTTGGTGATATGGCAAAATAGGTTTTATTATCAAAATTAATTTTCCCTAACCCAATGGAAACCAATATATTTTGGTCATCTGTAAAAACGAGAGAACCAAAATTAACTGAATCTCTCTTGATCGAAACATCTATTTTATTAAGTGTTTCCATTTGTTCAAGAGCTTTCAGAAGTTGTTGAGCAAACATATCCCGTTTTCTTAAAAGCTGCATCCGGTAGGAATCATATCTGTCTTTTGGTTGCCCATAATCATTAGCACTTTTTTGAGCATCGTCCACAACGGATTTGATGTTATCAATACTTTCCTGTTGTTTTTTCTTGCACACTTCTATCAATTGTCTTTTTAGCTCCAAATTATTCATTTTCACAAATTTTTCCTAAAGTTAGTTATTTTCAACGCTACATGCAAATAATTAGTATTATAAATTTATATTTATTTTGGTGATTGTTGAATTTGCAAATAATAAATAATCGTAATTTTGCAAATTCAATTTATAAAAAAATGGAAATGGAAGAAAATCAAAACGAAGCTGCATTTTCAAACAATGTAATTGAAATGATTACCGTGGCAAATAATTTTTGTTTATACATTGAAGAAGTCGAAAAAAATCAAAAATATGAGATATTTGAATATCTTGATAAAATTTTACCGCTCCTATATTTAAAAGGTGCTTTACTTCCTAAAATCATTGTAGATAACCCTGAAGCAAATGAAAGATTTGTTACGGAATTACAATGGGAAACTATATTTAATGATATTAGAAATAAGTTCGGGAAAGATGATGATTTTTGGAATATCAACCAAAATAGTCCGGATCAAAATGAACCTGAAATATCAAACCTGTCAGAAAATCTTTCTGATATTTATCAAGATTTAAAAGATTTTGTTCTTCTTTACCAGAAATCTACACATGCTGCAAAACAAAATGCATCACACGAATGCAAAGTCTTATTCGAAAATAATTGGGGAATAAAATTACTCGACTCATTAAAAGCTATTCATTATATTTTGCATAAAAACGAAAATGATAATATTGATGAATTTGATCTTTTCTAAAAAGCCAATTTTATGACAAATATTTAATAATCATCAAAATATATTTTACCCCTCTCCGGTTTTCCTTTTCTCAATCACTCATTTTAAAGCCCTAAAAATATTATAGCAAAACCACTCAGAAATATTGTAGCACCGGCAATAGCATGAGTATATTTTTCAATTTTTCTGAAATGGATCATTTTAATTCCCTTAGAAGCAAGCAATACAACACCCAGCATAGTTGCAATGGTAATTACTGAAAAAACGATTACCACTAAAACCAAACCAATTGTGCTTTGTTTGGCAGCAGGATACATTAATATTGGTATCAATGGTTCGCACGGACCTAAAACAAAAATTGTAAACAAAACCCAGGGTGTAATATTTTTCTTATGAATATGATCATGTTTATTTTCGTGGGTATGTTCATGTGTATGAATATCTCCATTAGCATGGTTATGAATATGTTTGTGAGGTTTGTTTTTGATTGCCCGCCACATTCCCCAAATAAAATAAATTAATCCAAATAAAATAAATGCCCATGCAGCAATATTACCGCGGATACTTTCTAAACCTTCAATTTTTGAGATTCCAAAACCGAAAGCCACCCCGAATGCACCAATAAGAATTGAGCTGCCAACATGCCCTAATCCGCATAAAGTCGTAACCCAAATAGTTTTAAATATAGTCCATTTTCTAGCCTTTGACATTACAATAAAAGGCAAATAATGATCAGGACCAAATAATGTATGAATAAAAGCTAAAGAAGCGGCTGTTGCCATTAATAATAATATTTCCTGATTCATGATTAGTATTTTAAATTGAGCTTACAAAAATATATTTATTCTATGCAATAAATTAAAAATTCATTAACTAAAACATATTATATTTTCAACCTAAATAAATCAGTATTTTTGCAAATAGATGAATAAAGTAAAAAACAGATATTTTATAAAACTTGCATATAAAGGAACCAATTATCATGGTTGGCAGTTGCAGGATAATACACCTACGGTTCAACTTGCAATTAACAATGCTTTATCGACAATTCTCAGGAAAGAAGTTAATATAACAGGATGCGGTAGAACCGACACCGGAGTTCATGCAAGCAACTTTTATGCTCATTTCGATCTTGAAAAAAAAATCAATACTGATGATCTTAAAAAACTAACCTACAAGCTAAATAACTTTTTAAGTAAGGATATTGTGATATTTGAAATTTTTGCCGTCCACCCTGAAGCTCATGCCCGTTTTGATGCAAATTCAAGGACTTATCAATATTTTATCAGTAAAAGAAAAAATCCTTTCACACATGATATTTCTTATTATTTATTTGGAAATATTGATATTGAGTTAATGAATAAAGGAGCAAAAATATTGTTCGACTATTCAGATTTCACTTCATTTTCAAAATCTAACACTCAAGTAAAAACAAATATCTGCAAAATAATCAAAGCAGAATGGAGCAAAAAAGAAGATCAAATTATTTTTACAATTTCAGCCGATAGGTTTTTGCGAAATATGGTAAGAGCAATAGTTGGAACTTTAATCAATTTGGGATTAAATAAAATTAATTTAGATGATATTAAAGAAATAATTGAAAGCAAAAACCGTTCAAACGCCGGATACTCAGTTCCTGCAAAAGGCTTGTTTCTTACTGAAGTTAAATATCCTGAGGAAATAATTAAATCGCGAGTTTAGTTAGTTTATTAGTGAGGGTATATTTGTTATCGGTTATCGGTTATCGGTTATCGGTTATCGGTTATCGGTTATCGGTTATC
>JAIORY010000020.1 GCA_021107915.1 Bacteroidales bacterium
TGATAAGTGGTAAGGCTATTATTATAAATGTAATATCGGTAGCTTTAGGCTTTCTCGTATTAATCTTTTCACATATTGTACCAATACAAAATTTTGGGTTACTTGTTGCATTAAGTATGGTTGGGGCAGGAGTTGGGGCATTGACCCTTTTACCGGTTATTTTAATTCTGGCAAACAGGGCAAAAGAACAGATGTATAAAAGTTTAGATAATAATTCTAAATATATTAAAAACATAAAGATTTTGAAAAATTATCAAAAGAAATAATAAGATAATGGGCAACATCAATATTACACGTATTATTAAAGATAGTGATTCAAAATTTTTGAAAAGTTTACCTGATTTCGCTATTAGGATTATTGCAAAAATTATCAAGCAGGATGATTTTAATAGGATTATAAATAAGTATTCTGATTATGAAGGTATTGATTTTATAAATAAATTTACTAAAGAAATAGATATTAAAATTGAAATAGACGGAATAGAAAACCTCCCTGAAAACGGCAAATGTTTTTTCGTTGCCAATCACCCATTCGGATTTTTGGATGGCTTAATATTTACGAATATAGTTGGCAATAAATACGGACAAATAAAAGCCATAGGTAATGATGCATTTATGTTTATACCGAATATAAGACCAATAATAGTAAATGTTAGTGTATTTGGTAAAAATCCAAAAAAATATTTTATCGAATTAAACAAAGTTTTTGCTTCCGAAATCCCAATTACACATTTTCCTTTTGGTTTGGTTTCACGCATTCACAAATTTAAGATACAGGATAAATTTTGGAAAAAAAGTTTTATTACAAAAGCTATTTCAAACCAAAGAAATGTAGTTCCTATAAAGTTTTATGGTCGAAATTCAAATCTATTTTATATAATCTATATCATCAGGCAAATATTTAAAATCAAATTAAATATTGAATTGGTACTTCTTCCAAGGGAAATGTTTCGAAAAAGAGGAAAAACTATTAAAGTAAGTATAGGTAAACCTATACATTATAAAGAATTTAACAATACATTATCACACTACGACTGGGCACAAAAGGTGCGATCGGTTGTGTATGATTTATAAATCTTTAATCAAATTAATAAATATTAAAATTTAAGTAAAATGAGAAAATTAAAATTATCAGTATTAGTAAGTGCATTATTCCTTTTAATTGGATTTAGTACAAATGCACAGGATGCAATCACCATTTTAAAAAATATGGACGATGTAATGTATTCCCCAAAAGATATGACAGGGAAAACAAAAATTATTTTAATCGACAAAGCAGGAAAGGAAAAAACACGGGAAGCAGACATCATTCAAAAAGGGACGGACAAACGTATTTTTCGTTTTACGGCTCCGTCATCACAAGCAGGCATTGCAGTTTTATCTTTACCAAACGATGTAATGTATTTATATATGCCTGCTTTTGGAAAAGAACGTAGAATATCATCCTCAGTAAAAAGTCAAAATTTTGCAGGAACTGATTTTTCTTATGATGATATGGAATCGAAGCCAAATTCAGAAAAATACACTCCAAAATTACTTGAAACAGAAGAAGATAAGTATGTGCTGGAATTAATCCCAATATCAAAAAAGTCTTCCTATTCAAAAGTAATTATGAAAGTTCATAAAACACATTTTTACCCAATCTCGGCAGAATTTTATGACAAGGGAAATAGGAAAATTAAAGAAGGTATTTCTGCTTACATAAAAATAGGGAAATATTGGAATGCACAAGAAATGAGTATGACAAATTTAAAGAAAAATCATACTACAAAAATGATAATGTCAGATGTAAAATATGATACGGGACTAAACGATGATGATTTTACTGTAAGAAAATTAAAACAATAAAGATGAAACAAAAAGTAGCATTAGTATTAGGAAGCGGTGGTGCAAAAGGCTTAGCACATATCGGAGTTATCGAAGAATTTGAAAAACAAGGTTTTGAAATAAGTTCCGTAGCAGGCACTTCTATGGGATCACTTATAGGAGGACTATACGCAATGGACAAATTGCAGGAATATAAAAACTGGGTTTTGACTTTAGATAAAGTAGATGTATTTAAACTTATTGATTTTACTTTTAGCTCACATGGCTTAATAAAAGGTGATAAGGTTTTTAATAAAATGAAAACATTTTTACCTGACAGAAATATTGAAGACCTTGATATTCCGTTTGCTGCCGTTGCAACTGATATTACAAACGAAAAAGAGGTTGTTTTTACAACAGGCAGTATATATGAAGCCGTAAGAGCATCAATAGCAATTCCTACGGTTTTTACTCCTGTTAGTAAAGATAATATTTTATTAGTTGACGGAGGTGTTTTAAACCCAATACCGGTAAATCGTGTTATACGAAGCGGGAATGATATTTTAGTTGCCGTAAATGTATATGCAGATATTCCTTACTCAAAGGAAAAAAAACAAACTAAAAAACAATTAAAAATTCAAGATATTTATAATAAAAACACTAAGATATTTAAACAAAAACTTAATGAGATAATTCCGAAAAGCAATAAGTCGAAATTAGGATATTTTAAACTTATTAATGCAACTACGAATGCAATGATTCACCAAATTTCAGAAATGACATTGGATATGTGCAAACCTGACATTTTGGTAAATATTTCAAGACATTCAGGTAGTACTTTCGATTTCTATAAAGCAGAACAACTAATAGAAACAGGCAGATTGGCTGCAAAAGAAAGCATAGAAAAATATAAAAATTAATTTAATAAAATTGAAAATTTAAGCTTGTAATATGATCATAATCGCTTTTGTACTTGGATTAATCATAGCTATCCCATTAGGTCCCTTAGGGCAAATGATGTTAAACAGAGCCATTAACAAAAGTTTCTGGCATGGTTTTTCTATTGCAATTTTAGCAAGTATTGCTGATTTTATCTTTTGCGAATTTTTCTTAATTGGAACTGTTTCTATTGGAGCAATAAGCCCATGGATAAAAATCATTTTTCAGGCAGTAGGTCTTATTTTTATCTCTTATATTGGAGTAAAAGAATTTATCATGCCCCTTATTAAATCTAAACTTGATAAAACCCATTCAACGAAAACAATTGTAACAAAAGAGAAATTTAAATTTGGCAAAAAGTTGTTATTTCAAAATATTGTTATGGTTGGAAGTTATAATATTTCCAATCCAATGGTCTTTGCTTTTTGGCTTAGTTTTTCCGTTCTGATAAATCAGAAATTTATTTTTCACCATGATTTGTTACACTATACGCTTTTCAGCCTTTTCTTTGCCTTTGGAACACTGACCTGTCAATATATTTCAATATTATTTGTAAAAAAAATAGGTGTTAAAAAAGATATGTTAAAATATATGACTATTCCATTGTATTCTATTGCACTTATTTATTTTGCTTTTCATGTAACTCAAAATATCTTACAAATAATATAATAATATGAAAAATAAAAACATAAAATAATTTTACAAAAAATAATTATGAAAACATCAGCAATAATATGCGTATTTAATGAAGAAAAGACAATTAGAAATGTTATTGAGTCTGTCTCTGAATCTTTCATTGTCGATGAAATAATCATTGTAAATGATGGCTCTACTGATAATACGAAAAAAATAATTGAGGAACTGAAAAATAAATTTGAAATAACTAACATTCATTTCAAAGAAAATAAAGGAAAAGGTTATGCAATGGCTGTGGGTGTTGAGAATGCAACAAATGAAATCATTGTATTTATTGATGCAGATCAAACAAATATTATTAGCGGATACATTGACCAAATGATAAATCCCTTGTTAAAAAAAGAATGTGACATGGTTTTAGGCTATTCTACAATCAATATTTTAAGTCAGGATGTAAACCCATTAAAAATATTGACAGGAGAAAGAGCTATGTATAAAAAAGATATTACTCCTATTCTTAGCAAAATGAAAGAATCAAGATTTGGGGTAGAAACCTTATTGTATTTCTATTATATCTCTATTGGTAAAAGCATAAAATTCATTAGATTAATAGGACTAAAACATAAAGACAAATACAAGAAAGTATCTTTTAAAAAAGCAACAACAAATTATATTAATGAAGGCTGGGAAATAGCATATACTGCCATGAAAAATTATGACTTAATGTTAAAATCAATTAAAAACGTAATAAATAAAAATTTAAAAGCATGAATTTTAATAAATTAAATTGGATACTTGCAATAGTATCTATTGTAAGTGTTAATCAGATTTTTGCTCAAGATAACAGCAAATTAAAACTAACAGGAGAATTACTAACAGACCAACGGTTTTTGCTTGAAGACCCAAACGATTGGGCATGGAATGAAAATCGCTTAACACTCAATTTTGAGAAGAAAATAACCGATAACTCAAAATTTTACAGCGAAGTTTGGCTACGCAACATAGGTTTACCAAATATCAATTCATCGGCAGACCTTTATAACAAGGGCATTGTTGACCCATACAATCTTGAAATAAAAGAAGCTTACATTCAGTTATTCGGATTTTTATCAAAAAATCTTGATGTAAAAATCGGTCGTCAGCGTATAGTTTGGGGAACAGCTGATAAACTAAATCCAACTGATAATCTAAACCCTTACGATCTGGAAGATGTGTTGGATTTTGGTCGCCACCGTGGTTCCGATGCTATCAGTATGGATTATTATTTCAATTCTGAATTTTCAATGCAAGGAGTTTTTATTCCGTTTTTTCAACCGGCAAATATGCCAATTGGGATTTTTGCGAATGCTTTAACTCCTTCAATGGAATTGCCCCAAGGAATGACTTTGATGGGCTTCACAGACCAAATAAATATGCCGAAATATAATCTCGGAGAAAGCTCAACAGCAGGATTAAAATTTAAAGGTTTTGCAGCCGGTTACGACTTTTCATTGAGCTATATTTGGGGAAGAGACGGTATGCCAATTGGCACATACAATACTTTTATTCCGCTTGATACTATGGGTGGTATAAGTATTAATTCTCAATTATCGTTTTATCGAACACATATTTTCGGAGCCGACATGGCAGGAAGTATTGGAGGTGTTGGCGTATGGGCAGAAGCAGCAGTTTTCATACCGGAAAATGAAGTTTTAATGACCAATGATTTTTCGGCAATGTATCCAATGTCGCCTGTGCCAGTAACACAAGATACAACAGTATTAGACAAAGAAGCTTATGTGAAATTTGTTCTCGGTGCTGATTACAATTTTGCAAATGGAGCATATATAAACTTTCAATATCTGCATGGATTTATGAATGAGAGAGGAAATGATGCACTTAATGATTATTTCTTTTTAAGATTAGAGAAAAAATTCTTTGATGATAAACTTAAAATTGCTCCTATTGGTGGGGGTTTTATAGTTGCCGATTGGGAAGATATCGAAAATAACTATGCATTGGTTTATGTTCCCGAAATTTCATACATGGCAACCGACAATGCTGAAATAACATTATCAGCAGCTATATTTGACGGCAAAGGCGAAAATATGTTTGCAAACTTAAAAGACTATAATATGATGATGTTTAAACTGAAATATAGTTTTTAAGGGTCTATTGTTATTTTAATGGAAAATAATTTTTCTGTGGTTCTATCAAACAACTAACTTATAATCATTAAATCATTTTCGCATTTATCAATGTTTCACAAATTTTGAAATTGTACCATTTTTTTCACTTAAGGAGGGTTCTAAAAATAGTGAAGTTCGAGGCGCAAGAAATTTTAAAACCGGAGTTTACTTTTGTAAATGAGGATTTTAAAATTTTGAAGTAACGAAGAAATTTGCATTTTTAGA
>JAIORY010000258.1 GCA_021107915.1 Bacteroidales bacterium
AATTCTCAATTTTAAATGTACTTTTGCTTCCACTAACAGTAATTATGAAAAACAAAACAATATACATAGTTCTATTTATTTATGCAATCGTAGCCACCCTTACAATATTATTTTTTGATGGTACCGGTGATGCAGGAGATAGTATTCACCATTACCTGTTTGCAAAATTTGCTTATCTTCATCCACAGCTTTTCTTTAATCATTGGGCAAAACCTGTTTATGTATTATTGGTTAGTCCTTTTGCTCAATTCGGGTTTACCGGAGTAAAGATTTTCAATGCAATTGTATCATTATTAAGTATTTTTTTTACATTCAAAATAGCCCAAAAATTAAATCTCAAAAATGCAATTATTGGAGCAATAATTTTAATATCCTCTCCTCTGTATTTTGTGCTTACTTTTTCAGGATTGACTGAGCCATTATTTACTTTGTTTATCAGCATTGGCATTTATGCCATATTAAAACATAAATATATTGCTGCGTGTTTAATTATTTCATTTCTGCCTTTTATTCGTTCCGAAGGGCTAATCATAATTGGTGTTTTTGCTTTTTATTTCTTACTGAAAAAGAAATGGAAATTACTTCCGCTACTACTTTTCGGAAATGTTGTGTATTCTATTGCAGGATTCTTTGTTTACCATGATTTTCTTTGGGTATTTACTAAAATTCCTTATGCCAAATTAAGCAGCACTTATGGCGATGGCAGGCTTTTTCATTTTGTCGATCAGTTGATTTATATCGTTGGTGTTCCAATTTATATTTTATTTTGGTTTGGTGTTATTGGTATTATTTGGAAGTCAATTAAAAGGAAAATCACTCTTGAACTACAAGTTTTAGTTTTCCTTGGTTTTTTATCTTTCTTTGTTGCTCATACACTTTTTTGGTATCTCGGAATATTTAATTCAATGGGCTTGAAAAGAGTGCTGATTGGGGTTATGCCTCTGATAGCAATAATTTCGCTTTTGGGTTTTAATTTTATTACTGAAGAAATTTTCAAAAACAAAAGAATACCGAGATTAATTATCCAGAGTTTATTGATTGCGTATATCTTAATATTTCCTTTCACCAAAAATCCGGCTGCAATTAATTGGGAAAAAGATTTTAAACTTTCGAAAGATCAGCAAACTGCAATCCAGATAGCTGATTATATCACCCAAAATATTGGGACTGATCACCGCTTTGTTTTTGCTCATCCATACTTAAGCGAAGTGCTTAAAATTGATCATTTTGACAACAATAAACGCATGGAATTAACCCAAGACTTTTTGAATCACATTAAATCAGGAGATATTATTATTTGGGAAAATTGGTTTTGTGTAGTCGAGCGTGGTGTTAAAAAAGAACATCTTGACAAAATTTCAAAACTGAATAATATTTACAATTTAAGTGTTGAAAAAAATGGTCGGGAAATATTTTATTCGGTTTATATATGCGAGTAAATATCTGCGCTCATTTGTATCAACTGCGAAATATTTCAGCTTTTTTAATTTAAACACATAATCAAAATTACTAAATTAATTTAATTTTTGAGTCCACTCCGAAAAGTATTTTTTAGCCACGAAAACACAAAAGCACTAAATTTCACTAAAATTAATTTATTGATATTGTTTTGTGGATTTTCGTGTATTGGTGTTTTTGTGGCATTTTTATTTTTTGACTTTTTATAGTGGACTCATTATTGTTTTTGTCGTTTTAAACGACTTTTAAGGCACTCGTTACAAACGAGCGAAGCTGAGAAAAAATTTATCATCGAATTACACAAATTTCAATTCGTTCAATTCGTGTAATTCGATGAAAGAAATGATAATTAGAAATCAAGTTGTAGCATCTCAAACCCTATTGATTTTAAATAGTTATACGTATCAATTTGTTTTTCCATTCTTTTCTTTGCAAAGATGTCCGGTGCTTTCTTTAAATACACCAAAGCTTTTTCATAGTTACCAATAAGTTCGTAACATAATCCGGTATTAAAGGCTGCTTCTTTCACACCGCCGGTCTCAAATACTTTTTTATAAATCGCTCCTGCTTCACTGATCTTCCCGGCTTTAAGTAAATCTTTACATGTTTTTAGTTGTGCTTTAAGTTCTTTATCGCCATTAAATTTCACCTTCTTAAAAATGTAATTCACTTTTTCATAATATGGTTTAAAATCGCTTACCGAATAATATTTTGCTAATTTATCTACTAAAATATCAATTGATTTTAATGGTTTTCGCCCAAGGCTATTAGAAGTAATTGTGTCGGAGAAATGAACAGCATCAATCTCAACACCATCTTTATAGATATAATAATTAACATTAAAAATCACTTGATTAGTGATAACATGTTCAGAATACATCAATCTATTCTGAAAAGCAGAGCCGTATTTTTCTTTGATTTTTTCAGTTACAATGTCTTGATTTGTAAAAAAACTATAATCACTTTTAATCACTACATCAGCATCATTTTCTTTCTCAACAATATAAAAAGGAAACTGTTTTAACCAAGGATTATAAATTTTATCTGCAATATTTGAAACTCTATTAACATTTAAAATATTATTCATTTTTTTTGAGAATTTTGCAGCAATATCATGCGAAATTTTTTCTCCTTTATTCTCCATATCATGGATAAAAATTTTATTTCCTTGATATTTATAATTAGCAGGGATGAGCATATAAGAAGTTATTTCCTGTGCATTAAGCGCATTACAAACTAATGCGATAAAAAATAATACTATAATTTTTGATTTCATGGCTCCTTCTAATTTTTATTAATTATTAATTCCCATTTAGCACCATCAGTAATGGCTTCAGTAAAAGTAAAATGTCCCTCTTTATCAATTCCCAAATAAAAAGTTTTTCGATAAATACAATTACTATAAATCAAAACATTATCACCATCCGGAATAATAGACCATTTCATATTTTCAGGATTCATAACGAATTTGGCTTTCGAGAAAAACACATCATCTTCATCTTTATTATATGTCATCACCCAATCGCCATCAGGTAAATTTTCGGAAGGTGAATTATGAATCATAAAACGCCTTTGCTCCTTGCCAATTAAAATAGGGTCGATTGTAAAATAACAAGAAGGCATCTCTTTTTTGGTATCATACTTTACAGGAGTTTTACTTAAAACATAGTTATTAGCATTAACTACAGTAAAATTTGTAAATCTTTTTCTTATAACATTTTCTTTTGAAGTATGAACATAAGTTTGTCCAATCATCGAAAATGATAAGAACATTATGAATACAATTAAAACATCTCTTTTTTTCATAAGCATAAAAAAATGATGGGCTTATCCTGTTTAAATAGAGTCTGTCTTTAAAGTCTGGAACTTTAAATAAATAGTAAAAATTACAAATAACAAGCACCAAATTTCAAATAAATTTCAATAACCAAAAATTTAATAACCAAAACAGTTTCAAGCTATTTTGAACATTTGATCATTGATGTTTGGAATTTGTTTGTTATTTGACTTTTTTATTATTTGGTGCTTTATTTTAATTTTTGTTTGACTTTATAAACAGACAATAATAAACTCATCTATAATTATAATATATTAATATTTAAAAGTTCTTTTAGCAGTATAAGGACCTACTTTCATTTCAATCCAGTTGTCGTTAGAATCGTATTTATATTCACAATCCCAAGTATCAGTAGCAAGAAACTCGAATTTATCACCGGAAACATGAGGTTTTACATCTTCCCATTGTTTTATTGCATTACCCCACTCTTTAAAAGTAGCACCTTTAGTAAAGACAAAACTACCATTCATATCAAATTTATACTCTATCTTTTTAGGGTATCCTTTATCATCAGTTTCTACAACTTTTACTTCGCGTATTAGTTTTTCGGCAGTAATTGATTTTTCGTTCATATCAATACCACGACTAAAATCTGTAAAAACATTACCATCCCATTTCCAATAAGTTAAAGCACCCTGCTTATTGATATTCATCTCAACAATAAAATCTGAAGAAGTAAATTCTCTCTTCACTTCAATGCCGTTAGATACCAATATCTCTTCGAATAAAGCAGGAGCTCTGTAATAATTATTTTTTCCTATGATATACATTTTTCCGCTAAGGTCAAATTTCAACTGCACATATTCATCAGCACTTTTATCTCCCATAAATCCGGCGTTTTTCATAATATTAACAGCTTCGCCTTTGGTCTTTTTTGTTAAAGGAGCAATTATTGAGCGTAACTCCTTTTTGCTATCATCGTTATTAAATATGTTTCTTTCATTAGGATTAGAAAGCATTATATATTCACCATTATCCTTATTATAAATAGGCTGTAGCTGACGTGTTTTCAGTTTATCTTCTTTACCATCTTTAGGGATTAGCTGCTCTAATTGCATTTCCTTAATTCTTCTTTTTCTATCGCATTTTATTTCAAACTCAATAGGTTTGTAACCATCTTTTGTAAGAGAACCTTCAATTTTTTTAGGATCGCCGTTAAAATCATTTAACGGGAAAAATTGGAAAGGATAGTTAACCTGATATAACTGAGCCAATAAATCGTTATAAGCATAAAAATCAACAAACTTTTTTAAAGGACGATTCATTGCAATAATTAACTCAGGGTATCTTTTTGCACCTTTAGGATAATAATTCACAAAATCACGAATTTGATTAAAAGCAGCATATTTTGCTTTGGCTTTCATACCAATAGAAACAAAACTTCCACTTTCTGCTTCACCGGCAAGAATTTTATTTCTTAACTCAAACTTATCAATTATTTCTTTAATTTCCTTTCTATAGTTCTCATAATTCTCATTAGCTTTTTCAATATTTTCTAACCAGGCATAACAAACACTTAAATTGTGGAATGCCAACCAACGATTTTTATCTTTTACTAAAGAGATATTTTTCTCAATAATATCAACATAATTTTGAATCTTAGCTTTTTCATCATCCACTAACAATAATCCGCGCTTGCCGGTAAAAACTTCTATAACTTCATCAGTAAGTTTTTTAGCAGCTTTAATATCTTTAAGTTTAGCTAATTTGATTTTAGCACTAAATTGTCCAAAACCATAAGGACCGTAAACAATTCTACGTACCTCATTCATCGAAGCTTTTATCCCTAATGTAGTAGCTGTTCTCAATCCTGAAGGTGCTTGATCATCCTCAGCATAGTATCTTTTACTAAAAGCCTTGCCGGATAATTCGCCTAAATCTCTTCGCATAATAACCTCACCACGAGGAGTGGTAAGTTCAAAACGGCAATTTATTTTATAAGGCACCATATAACCACCGGTTTTTTCATTATATTTAGGTGGTTCTTTTTTATCCTGCATCATCGACATTGAAGAAGAGTTATCATTTTCATTGCGTGGAAGAACAAAAACCTCAACACGAACTGCTTTTTTCTGATCCGGATCGGCAATAATATATTCAGGAGCAAAATACCATTTATCCCAAACTCCGGTTTCGTCCAACATAAAACCTTCTAATATATTATTTACTTTACCGATAGTTTCAGCAATTCCTCCGCCTACAAACTTTCCTACTTTACCAAGTTTTGAACCGGCTTTTGACGCAAATCCGCTTATTGCAGAAGCCTGTTCTTTTAACTCAAATTTCATCAATTCGCTATCCATAGAAAGAAACACATCTGCTCTTTCAAATTTCAAGCCCTCGGCAGGACACTGAAAATAATCAACTTTGTCAGGACCCTTCATTGGAGCTCCTATTAGACCTTGTCCATAAGAT
>JAIORY010000265.1 GCA_021107915.1 Bacteroidales bacterium
ATTATTTGTTTTGAGAGAATAATTTCCCGGTCCAACATCTAAAAGGTCAACGGAATTTCCCATAATGTTATTATTTTCATTAGTCCATTCAAAAGTAAGTCCATTTCCGCTGACAAGAATATTTGTTATTGAACCTGTAGTTTCGTTACAAGATGCATTAGAAATTATCATAATTGTTTCGTCAATAACAGGACCCGGTTTGTCTTCAATTATATAAGAATCTGAAAAAGCCTCACAGGAATTTTCGTCAGTAACTTTTAAAATATAAGTCCCACCGATTATATTTGTAAGATCAAGTTCGGTGCCAACAACATTACTGTTGTCATCAATCCATTCATAAGAAAGGGCTGTTGAGCCGGTTACCTGGATGTTTGTAATGGAGCCATCAGTTAATCCACAGTAATTATCTGTAATTATCATATTTGAAATATCAATAACAGGTGCGCCTTCATCGTTAATTTGATATGGTCCGCCAAAAGATTCACAAGTGTTTTCATCTCTCACGGCAAGGGTATATAATCCGGCGGAAACATTAATAAGATCAAGGTCAGTTCCGACTATATTTCCGGCATTGGTCCATTCATAAGTAAATGGAGGTGTTCCTGTAATTACCAAATCCGTTATTGTACCATTGTTTTGCCCGCATGTAGAATTACTTATTTCCATGTTGCTTTCATCAATTTCGGGTGCACCGAGATCAACATCAAAAGGAAATTGTTGTGGTAGTGCAATATTTCCGCAAGCATCAGAAATTCCTGAGAATTGAACCACGTTTAAAGAGTATGCTCCGTTAACCGAAAATGGCGGGTCAATAGTAAGAGTATATTCCTTTTCCATATCACCACCTACAGCACAAGCTTCACCATAAACATTTGTAATAGTATATGGTCCGCCCGGTCCGGTAAGATTAAGAGATGCAGGTGTAACGGAAGTACACATAACGTTTTCAGAAAATAAAAAATCAATAGTAGTATCACCGCAAGTAATATCATCGCCATATACCTGACTTATGGTTGGTCGAACATTGTCATAAATTTGGGCTGTGGAAATACCAAAATCAAGTGTATATCCGGATTGGTTAGTTGGTGACCAGTTACTAATGTTTACTACATAAGTTTGTCCTTCGAGAACAGGGATCATGGCATTGAATGGAGTACCACTAGCTCCCTGACTGCTCATACCCGATCCTCCGTTTGGACCTGTATTACCCGTAGCTGCTGAGTAATTGCAACTAACTTCCAAACTTGCGTTACTATAAATATCTTCGCATCTTGCTATGGTTAGATTATAAACTGCCCAATCATAATCATTACTTGAGATGATTGGTGTGAGTAAAAATCCAAGGTCTCCGTCACTTTGTACTGTAATCATATACCAAACATCATTTTTTTCACCTGAATTTAAACATGAGAGAGAAGGATTTATTTCATTTTGCCATGGATAAACACCTGTTCCTGAATATGAATTTAGCTGATAATATGATGAATCACAAACCACAATAGCTCCAAGACAGTCCTGATCGGTTGGAGTTTGTGAAATTGCAGGGTTAACAAATACTGTTAATAATAGAAGTGGTAAAAAGTTAATGAATCTGGTAATTATTCCTCGTAAATTCATGTTGTTCTTGCTTATGATTTTAGTAATTGATTTCCCTTTTATACTAATTCTTAATAGATATGCGAAGCAATAGCTGTTTAGAATTAGTTATGCGTTGCAACAGGTCTTTAATAATTTTGCAAACCTGTTCCACATTAGTATAATTTTAATATGGCAAAGATAAAAAAAAATATAAACTATGCAGATTTTGTCAATTTCATTATTCGATATTTCAATTATTCCTATTACAAGAACATTTATGGATAAAAACTAAAAAAATGGTAATTTATTTCTTACTGTCAATAAATTTATGTAAATTTGTGGACTCAAGTAGATAAATTATGATAAAAAGAACAATTACTAAGCAATTAATTGCCGACATTAAACAAGGTCATGTAACTGCATTATTTGGTGCAAGGCGTACGGGTAAAACAACTTTAATGAATGTGATAATTAAGAATTTTAGTGATAGAAAAGTACTTATCCTTAATGGTGAAGATTATGATGTAGCAAATGTTTTATCTTCCCTTCGGCAGGAAACACTTAAAAATTTGGTATCTGGTTTCGAGTTCTTATTTATTGACGAAGCACAAAACATTCCCAAGATCGGACAAAATTTAAAATTGCTTGTTGATACAAACCCCGATATTGCTGTTTTCGTTACCGGCTCAGCCTCCTTCGATTTAAGGAATAAAATAGGCGAACCGCTTACAGGCAGGTCAAGGTTTTTTACACTTTATCCGTTTTCGTTGGGTGAAATATCGAGTGGTTATTTGAATGCCATCCAACGATTTCCTGAATTTTTAGTTTATGGTTCCTACCCACAGCTTGTACTTACAACAAATATTAAAGAAAAACGATTCTTGCTTGAGAATATCCGAAATGGCTATTTACTGAAAGATATACTGCAAATGGAAAATGTGAAGGACAGTTTATTTGTGATGAACTTGCTAAAACTTATTGCTTTTCAAATTGGGAATGATGTATCATATAATGAACTGGCAAAAAATTTAAGTACTACCGTAAAAACTGTTCAGCGATATTTGGATATTCTTGAAAAAGCTTTCGTTATTTTCAGGTTGCAGGGATTTAGCAAAAACCTGCGAAAAGAAATAAGCAAATCACCTCGTTTTTATTTTTGGGATAATGGTATAAGAAATGCTGTTATTTCTAATTTTAATACGCCTGACTTGCGTGATGATATGGGTAAACTGTGGGAAAATTACTGTATTTCGGAAAGAATTAAAAAGCAGGTTTATCTTGAAACATTTTCGAACTTTTACTTCTGGAGAACTTACGACCAGCAAGAAATTGACCTGATTGAAATAACCGACAACAACATTAACGCATTCGAGTTTAAGTGGGGAGAAAAAAATGCCAAAGCACCTAAAGCCTTTAGCGATAATTATCCCGAAGCTAAGTTTTACACCATTAACCGTTTGAGTTTTTTTGATTTTCTGAAATAAAAAACCATAAATCCGCAAGGATTTTTATTAGTGTAATGTAATGAGTGAATTATAAAGAAAATCGTTCACTTATTTTAGTGATACAATATTCGTGTTAATTAGTGAAATTCGTGTCCAAATGGAATCTGCTTGCGGATTTAAGGAAAAACAAAGAAAAATCAATGTTGAGCAGATTATTATTTTATAATATACTTACTTTTGTTTTTCTACAAAAAAAATAAAAAATTGCATAAATGTTAAAAAGAATTCTTTTACCCGCTTTATTTATTATTTCAAGTTTTTCATTTTCTCAGGATTATTCCCTTATCGGGATAATTGAGGATTTTTCAAATAAAAAACTTTATCTCACAGATTTTTACGGAGATCAAAAAAATATTATTGATTCAACTTTGTCTGATGAAACAGGGAAATTTGAATTTTACTTTTCTGAGGAGATGCCGGTTGGACAATATAGAATATTAGTTGAAAATAATTTTATTGATATCATTTTTAATAAGGAAGATATTCAATTTATTACGAGTAATTTATCTCCAAACGAAAATATTGAAATTATCAATTCCGATGAAAATCGACTTTATTATGATTATTTGTATAATAGAAATTTATGTCAGTTTAAAATCGATCTGTTAAGTGATATTATTGATTATTATCCCGAGCATGATATTTTTTATGCAACTGCAAAAAAGGAGTATATTTTTATTCAAAAAAAATTCAGTGATTTTGTTAATGATTTATTAAAAAATAATCCTGAAAGTTATGTTGCAAGGATAGCTGCTTTTGAAAGAAAGTCGTTTAAAGATCCTGAGTTGTCGCCTTTTGCAAGAAAAGCTTATGAAAAGTTTCATTTTTTCGATTATGTAAATTTCAATGATACTTTACTGTTGCACTCTAATGTGATTTCATCAAAGATTGTTTCGTATTTGTCTTTTTATCAGGATAAAAGATTTAGTAAAGAGCAATTGGAAAATTCCTTTATTCAGGCAGTTGATACTTTGATGTTAAAAGCTTTTGACAATGAAAAAGTTTATGAGTTTGTTGTGGAATATCTGATTAAAGGATTTGACAGGTTTGGGTTTACTAAAGTAATTTCTCACATTGCAGAGTATTCCGGAATAGGAGAGAAGTGTGTGAATAAAAAAAGAAAATCCGAATTAGAAAGACGAATTGAAGGAATTAACAAAATGGCAATTGGAAATCAAGCTCCTGAAATTCGTGCTACGGACATTAACGGGAATGAGGTAATCCTTTCGGAGATTGAAAAAGAAAATACCTTGGTGGTTTTTTGGGCAAGTTCGTGTCCTCATTGTACAAGATTTTTACAACAGTTAAAGAAAACTTATAATAAAAATATAAACGATCTGGAGATTATCACAATATCAATTGATACTTCACGATCAGAATATTTAAATTATATCAATAAGAATAATTATAAATGGATAAATGTTTGTGATTTCAATGGTTGGGATAGTAAACCGGCACATGATTACAGCGTTTATGCCACACCTACAATATACCTCCTCAATAAAAATAAAATGATCATCGGACAGCCTGCTTCAGTTGGGGAGATAAAAGATATGCTTAGACCGTAGCTATTTGTGATTAATAGTAATTTATTGTAATAGGTTGTAATTTATTGTAATTAATCGTAATTGGTGGTAATTAATTGTAATTCCTTGTATTTCTGTATAAGAAAAAAAGATAAAGCAAATTATATCTCAAATGTAACTCCTTTCCCTTATGGGGAAAGGTTGGGATAGGGGTATTTCTGTATAAGAAAAAAAGATAAAGAAAATCATATCTCAAATGTAACTCCTTTCCCTTATGGGGAAAGGCAGGGATAGGGGTGCTTACCACCCACTTGCAAGCACATCCACAATATGAATTGTTTTAATCGGAAGTTTGTGTTTTTTGATATATCCGTATTGATGCATCAGGCATGAAGAATCAGTAGAAACAATATATTCGGCACCGGTATCAAGTGCATTTTGTACTTTTTGTTCAGCCATAGCTGTAGAAATCGGTTCATGTTTCACCGAAAAAGTGCCACCAAAACCACAGCAAACATCAGTGTCTTTCATTTCGATAAGTTCGAGTCCTTTTACTTTGCTAAGTAATTTTCGCGGTTCATCTTTTATTCCATATTCTCTTAGTGCAGCACACGAATCGTGATATGTAACCTTTGCATTGAAGGTAGCTCCCACATCTTCAACTTTCAAAACATTAACCATGAAATCAGTAAACTCAAAAATATTTTTTTGAAGTTTTTTGTATTCGATGTGAAGTGAAGAATTATGAAAAAGCTCAGAATAATAGTTTCTTACAAAACCTGTACACGAAGCCGACGGGCCAACAACAGGGCGGTTATTTGGAAAGTCTTTTATAAATTTTGCACCCATGGCTTTCGCTTCATCCCAGAACCCACTGTTAAAAGCCATTTGACCGCAACAGGTTTGGTTATCGTTGTAATGAACTTCTACATTAAATTTTTCAAGTATCTTGATCATATTAAATCCTGTTTCCGGAAAAACCTGATCAATAAAGCATGGGATGAAAATATCTACAGTCATTATTTTATATGCAATTTTGAAATTTATGCAAAAGTAAGAATTATTTTTAATCTGTGAATCTGTGGCAAGTATTGGG
>JAIORY010000460.1 GCA_021107915.1 Bacteroidales bacterium
CAAAAATAATACAAATTATTCTAATTTTGCAGTATGATTTTTACCGATACACATACACATTTATATTTAGAGCAATTTGACAAGGACAGGAAACAGATAATTACTGATGCTATTAAAGAAGGTGTAGAATATATGCTTCTCCCAAATATTGATAGTTCTTCAATTAGCGGGATGATGAAAATTTGTAATGATTTTCCTGAAAATTGTTTTCCCATGATAGGATTACATCCTACTTCTGTTAAGTCAAATTATAAAGAAGAACTCGAAATAGTTGAAAATAAATTATCTGATAAAAATTTTATTGCAATTGGTGAAATTGGAATTGATTTATACTGGGATAAAACTTATAAAAGAGAACAAGAAACAGCGTTAAGATATCAGATTGAGTTAGCTAAAAAAAACAAAATCCCTGTGGTAATTCACACAAGAAATTCTTTTAGCGAAATATTTGAAATTATGGAAGATGTTATTTCTACTGAGCTAAACGGAGTTTTTCATTGTTTTACCGGAAATATTGAAGATGCCGAAAGGATAATTGATCTTGGTTTTAAAATAGGTATTGGTGGAGTTTTGACTTTTAAAAATTCGGGACTTGATAAAGTTGTTCAGGAGATTGATCTTGAACATATTCTTCTCGAAACAGATTCTCCATATTTAGCACCTGTTCCTTTTCGCGGAAAGCGAAACTCAAGTGCTTATATTCCATACATTGCGAATAAAATTGCTGAAATAAAAAATATACCTATTAAAGAGGTGTCAGAAATCACTACATATAATGCAATTTCGTTATTTAGATTTATTTAGTGTTTGTCCAGAATGTCCGATTTCTTCGTTACGCTCGCATTTAAAATTAGTCATTTACAAAATTAATGTATCTTTTTGGTGAGGGATATTCAAGTATAAAAGTTAAGCAATTACTTAATAAATCAATAAGAGGGGAAATGAGTGTTTCTTAATTATTAATTTAATGATGATTAATTACAAATAATTTATATTTTTGCTACCTAAAAATTCCGGAGAGGTGGCCGAGTGGTTGAAGGCGCACGCTTGGAAAGCGTGTGTACGCCAAAAGTGTACCGGGGGTTCGAATCCCTTCCTCTCCGCTGGAAATAAAAAAAATTAAAAATATTCTGTTATTTTTAATGGAAATGTATATATTTGCCAATTAATTATCAGAAAATCACTTTTGAATTATCATAATATTAACAATAAATTATTTAGAATTAAGTTTTTTTTTACGAATCAACAACTAATTAACTATGAAAAAATTAATTGCTTTATTAACAGTAGCTTTAATGCTTACGTTTGTAACTTCGAATTATGCAATAGCACAAGATGGAGATAATGCTACAACTGAAACAGAGTTGGTAACTGAGGACACTACTGCAACTACACCGGATTCATTAATTGTAGAAGAACCTACTATTACTGAAGAAACTCTTGTAGCTGAAGATGAAACTAAAAGTTTCCAACAAGTTATAAAAGAACAATTTATTGCAGGTGGCTGGGAATTTATGGGTATTGTATTATTATGCCTTGTTTTTGGTTTAGCTCTTTGTATCGAAAGAATTATTTACCTTAATCTTGCATCAACTAATAATCAAAAACTACTTAATGAAGTAGAAACTGTTTTAGAAAATGGTGGAATTAACGAGGCAAAAGAAGTTTGTAAAAACACAAGAGGTCCTGTTGCAAGTATTTTCTATCAAGGATTAGATAGATTTGATGAAGGAATTGAAATTGTAGAAAAATCTATTGTTTCATACGGAAGTGTTTTAATGGGACGTCTTGAAAAAGGTCTTTCATGGATAGCATTATTTATTGCACTTGCACCTATGCTTGGTTTCATGGGTACTGTAATTGGTATGATTGTAGCCTTTGATAATATTGAAGCAGCAGGTGATATTTCAGCAACTATTGTTGCCGGAGGTATGAAAGTTGCACTTCTTACTACTGTATTTGGTTTGATTGTTGCAATTATCCTTCAGATTTTTTATAACTACATTGTTACAAAAGTTGATGGTATTGTAAATGATATGGAAGACAGTACAATTTCGTTTATTGATATTTTAACAAAATATAATGCTAAAAAGTAATTGTTATGAGTGAAAAATTAAGTAAAATTTTACAAATCGTATTATACGTAATTTTGGGCGTATCATTGATTATTTTCGTTTTGTTTTACATAAACGGAGAATCAATGACTGATACTGTACTTGTTTGGGCTTATATTTTGCTTGGAATAACAATTCTTTCGTTACTTGTTTTTCCAATTATACATTTCATTAAGAACCCCAAAGCAGCAGTACAATTTCTATTAATTCTTGCAGGTTTTGCAATTTTATATGGTGTCGGATATATGCTTGCTTCTGATAGCATAGATTCAAATATTTATGAAAAGCAAATGATTTCAAGCAATCTTTCACAAATGATTGGTGCAGGATTAATTACTGCCTACATTTTAGCCGGATTAGCAGTATTGGCTATTTTATATGCCAGTGTTTCATCTGCTTTTAATAGAAAATAAAAAATTTGTAATATGGCAAGAAGCAAAAAAACTCCGGGATTAAATGCCAGCTCAATGGCGGATATTGCATTTTTGATGCTGATTTTTTTCCTGATGACATCAACAATGAATGTTGATACAGGGATTATGAGGATTTTACCTCCACCATTACCTGAAGATATTGAAGTTCCGGATGTTAAAGAACGGAATATAATGAATGTTCTTATCAGTAGTCATGATCGTTTGCTTGTGAATCAAAAACCCGGAGATATTAGAACACTTAAAAATGATGTAATTGAATTTATGTCAATTCATCCAGATGATCCTAACTATCCTGAGGTTACATCAAGAGATGTTCCTTTACTTGGAAAAGTACCAACTTCAAAGGGAATTGTTTCTTTAAAAAATGACCGAGGTACATCTTATGAAATGTATATCAGAGTTCAGGATGAACTTGCATCTGCTTTCAAAGAGTTAAGGAATAAACTTTCGATGGAACATTTCGTATAGATGAGAAACAGATAAATGCTATCGAAAAAGCGGTACCTGTTCGTGTTTCAGAAGCGGAACCTGTAAATATAGGAGGAAATTAATATGGCAAGATTTAAAAAAGAATTATCAAAGGAAACTCCGGAAATTAGCACATCATCTATGCCGGATATCATTTTTATGCTACTTTTCTTTTTTATGGTTACTACCGTAATGAGGGAAACAGAAATGATCGTGAATGTTACTGCTCCTATTGCTGAGAATGTTCAAAAGTTAGAAAAGAAATCGTTGGTAAGTTATATTTATATTGGACAACCAAAAGAAAAAAAGCTTGGTACTGAACCACGTATTCAGCTTGATGATGCTTTTGCTACTATTGGTAATATTCAGGAATTTATTGCAAAAGAAAGAGAAGCGAGAGACGAAGCTGACAGACCTTTATTAACAACTTCACTAAAAGTAGATAGTGATACTAAAATGGGGGTAGTTTCTGATGTTAAGCAGGAATTGAGAAAGGTAGGAGCTTTTAAAATAAATTATTCTACTAGAAAAAAAGTTATTCGTAAGTAAAAATCTTTAATGGATTGATAAATAAGAAAAGGGAATATCCGGATGGGTTATTCCCTTTTTTCATTTAATGTTATTCTCATTGCATTGGCTTGCTCTTTTTTATAAATCATAATAATCAAAAATAAAACAATAATAATACTTCCAAATAAATAATTAATATTATCGGTACTACCGAAAGATTCCAAGTCGGCATCAATAATTCCTCTATTCGCCAAATATGATGCAATAACCGCTGCGGCATTATTAGTAAAATGAACCAAAACAGGAACCCAAATACTACCCGACCATACAAATAAATATCCAAGAATAATACCCAACATCATTCTTGGTAAAAATCCGTAAAACTGTAAATGTAAAGCACTAAATAAAACGGCTGAAATTATTACTGCAAGATGAATGTTTTTTGTCCATTCTTTAAACAATCGTAAAAATATCCCCCTAAACATAAATTCTTCGCCCAATGCCGGAATTATTGCTATTATCAAAAGGTTAACACTAAGCCCGGAAATAGTGCCAACATCTAAAAATGCTTCAGTAAGTTCCATTGCCTTGTCTTCCGATTCTCTCATCCAGTTTTCCAGTCCTGAAAACGAATCAGGTAAACTCAGCATTTCATTTATCTCGACAAGATAACTTACTACAGGCATTGCTAGTAAGATCATGAAAAATCCGGCAAGCATCGAAAAACTTAATGGTTTAATATTTAGTTTTAGATATTTTGAAATATTCCTGTTTACCAGAAAAGCAAAAATTAAAGAAGGAACAATAAATAATCCAATCTGATTTATAAACTGAAAGTATTTTAAAAAACTAAGTGAATCTGCATTGGAAATGTCTGTCATTTCTGATAATTGTGTAATAACATCAGTTCCGAAAAATGGAATTGCAATAACTATTCCCAGTAAAAAAGTAAATAACAGGGATACTAAAATTATCAGTAAAAAACTTAATATTTTTAAATAAGGAGGAAAATTATTCATTTTAAAATTATATTTTTGAAAACGGTAAAATTAATATTTTTAAAATAACAAATAGTAAGTAGTACTTAAAATGGACTAAAATATAAAGTGAACTAAAGTTATTTTAAATACATAAAAGATGTTTAAAATAGGAAAAATTGAAATTAAAGATTATCCTGTATTATTAGCTCCAATGGAGGATGTTAGTGATCCGCCTTTTAGGTTTCTTTGTAAGAAATTTGGTGCGGATATTATGTACACCGAATTTATTTCATCTGAAGGTTTGATTAGAGATGCTTTTAAAAGTGTTAAAAAACTTGATTTTATTGAAGAAGAACGACCAATAGGAATTCAAATTTTCGGGCATAATATCGAATCGATGATAGAAGCTACAAAATATGCTGAACAATCGAATCCCGATTTAATTGACATAAATTTTGGTTGTTCAGTACGAAAAGTTGTATCAAAAGGTGCAGGTGCAGGGATTTTAAATGATATTCCTAAAATGGTAAAAATGACTGCCGAAGTTGTAAAATCTACAAAACTTCCTGTTACCGTTAAAACCCGTCTTGGTTACGATAATAACCATAAACAAATTGTAGAAATAGCCGAACGCTTGCAAGATGTCGGGATACAAGCTCTTACAATTCATGGTCGAACAAGAACTAATTCCTACAAAGATAAATCCGACTGGACTCTTATTGGTGAGGTTAAAAACAACTCCAGAATGATAATTCCCATCATCGGAAATGGGGATATTACCTGTCCTGAAAAGGCTATGGAAATGAAAAATAAATATAATGTTGACGGGATAATGATTGGAAGAGAAAGTGTGGGCAATCCATGGATTTTCCGGGAAGTTAAACATTATTTAAATACAGGTGAATTACTTCCTCATCCAAATATTTCCGAAAGAATTGAAACTTGTAAAATACACCTGCAAAAATCAATAGACTGGAAAGGGGAGAGGACAGGGATTTTAGAAATGCGTAAGCATTACTCAAAATATTTTAAAGGATATAAATATTTTAAAAGGTTTAAACTTAAACTGATGGATAAAGAAAATGCGGGGGAACTTTATAAAATATTTGGAGAGATATTGAAGGAATATTCTTAAAAAAATTCCAAATGACAATAATTCAAATAATAAACAAATTCCAAA
>JAIORY010000384.1 GCA_021107915.1 Bacteroidales bacterium
ATCATGAAAAAAAGTATTTTATTCTCGATTGTTTTTTCTTTGTTTTTAAGTTTTAGTATCAATGCCGATGAGGTAAATATTAAAGATGCCAGGAAACTTGCAAAGAATTTTTACTATCAAAAGTCGGATATTTCTTTTGAGGAAATATATTTTTCTAACGAATATACTATTTCAGAAGGTTCAATTCCGGTTTATTATGTTTTTAATCTAAGTAATAAAAATGGATTTGTGATAGTCTCCGCCGAAGATCAGGTGTTACCTGTTCTCGGATATTCATTTGAGGGAGATTATTTTGAAGAAAATCAACCACCACAATTTATTTCATGGATGCGAAGTTACAAAGATCAGATATTATTTGTGAGGGAAAATAATCTTGAAGCTACTGAAAAAATAAAATCACAATGGTCCAAATATTCAAAAATATCCGAAAAGGGAAACAGCTTTTTTGATAACAGAACAGTTGTTGGTCCACTTTTGGGTGATATTAAATGGGGGCAAGGTTGTATATATAATGATACCTGCCCTGCGGATGCATCAGGTCCATGTGGACATGTTTATGCAGGTTGTGTAGCTACAGCTACCGGAATGATTATGAAATATCATTCACACCCGAATACAGGAACAGGTTCGCATAGTTATAATCATGCGACTTATGGGACTTTATCGGCAAATTATGGAGCAACAACTTATGACTGGGCAAATATGCCGTTTTCAGGAAGCAATGAAAGTACTGCCCAGCTTTTATATCAAATAGGTGTTTCTGTTGATATGAATTATGGTCCAACAGGTTCCGCTGCTTATACAGGAAGTGCTGTAACAGCTTTAATAAATTATTTTTCATATAATCCGGCAGCAAATTATCAACTAAGAGCAAATTTTCCCACTACCTGGGATAATATGTTGATAACGGAATTAAATAATGACAGACCTTTATTGTATAGAGGAGATGGATCAGGCGGACATGCTTTTGTTTGTGATGGTTATGATGATAATTATCAAGGAGCTGGTAGTTTGTATTTTCATTTTAACTGGGGATGGAATAGTGTACATAATGGTTATTTTCAGCTAACCAGTCTTACTCCGGGGACAACACATAATTACACAAATAATCAGGCAGCAGGTTTTGGAATTCAACCGATAACAACGAATGTACCTAATAGTGATTTTACAAGTGATGGTCCTTGCCCTTGTGTTGGTAATACTGTAAATTTTTATGATCAGTCAACAGATGGACCAAATGGGTGGACTTGGGCATATTCTGGCGGAACACCTACTTCATCTACAAATGAAAACCCTTCGATTACATATAACACTACCGGTTCTTATAATGTAACTTTAACTGCATCAAATGTATCAGGAGCAGGTAATACGGAAACAAAAACCGATTACATTACAGTTTATAATGCTCCTACTGCAGCTACATGTATGCCTTCAACATCAAATCCCGGAAATTATTGGTATGGGATTTTAAATGTAACATTAAATAATCTTGACCATTCAACCGGCGATGCATATTCTGATGGCGGTTGTATGAATTTTACATGTCATCATTCAACAACTTTAACTCCGGGAAGTACATACACAATGGAAATAACCGTGAGAGTTGGTACTTCAGGTAATGCTCATACTTATGCATATATTGATTTTAATAATGATGGTGATTTTACTGATGCAGGAGAATGTTTAATCAATAACGAAATTAGCACGGGAACAAGTACTTTTGTTACTCCAATTGTAATGCCTTCAAATCCTACGGGAAATCAACTTTTGAGAATGAGAGTTATGACTGATTGGACTACTATTTCTAGCCCATGTTCAAATCCTGCAATTGGTCAATCAGAAGATTATGGAGTATATTTTTCATCAGCACCACCGGCTCCTGTAGCAACTGCTGCAACTTCTGTTACACAAACAAGTTTTGATGCAAACTGGAATGCTTCTTCAGGTGCCAATGGATATTATCTTGATGTTGCCACAGATAACGGATTTACAAATTTTGTTAGCGGTTTCAATAATCTTGATGTTGGAAATGTAATAACATACAATGTTCCCGGCTTAAGTGCCAATACTGATTATTATTATCGCCTAAGAGCATATAATGCAAACGGAACAAGTGGAAACTCAAATACGATATCTTTAACTACTCTTTCTAATGCTCCGGCAGCACCAAATGCCACTGCCGCAACTTCTATTGCACAAACTGTTTTTGATGCTAATTGGGATGCTTCAACAGGAGCAACCGGTTATTATCTTGATGTTGCCACAGATAACGGATTCACAAATTTTGTAAGCGGTTACAATAATCTTGATGTTGGAAATGTTGTTACTTATAATGTTATTAATTTAAGTGCCGCAACTGATTATTATTACAGGGTGAGGGCATATAATACCGGTGGTACAAGCGGAAACTCAAATGTGATTTCCGTTACAACACTACCTAATCCTCCGGCAGCACCAAATGCCACTGCTGCAACTTCTGTTACACAAACTGATTTTGATGCAAATTGGGATTCTTCAACAGGAGCTACCGGATATTATCTTGATGTTGCTACAGATAATGGATTTACAAATTTTGTAAGTGGTTTTAATAATCTTGATGTAGGTACTGATACTACACATAATGTATCGGGTTTAAGTGCTGCAACAGATTATTATTATAGGGTGAGAGCATATAATTCCGGTGGTACAAGCGGGAATTCAAATATAATCTCAGTTACCACACTACCTTATGCTCCTTCAGCACCGAATGCTACTGCCGCAACAAATATTTCACAAACTGATTTTGATGCTAATTGGGATGCTTCAACAGGAGCAGGTGGATATTATCTTGATGTTGCCACAGATAACGGATTTACAAATTTTGTAAGCGGTTACAATAATCTTGATGTTGGAAATGTAACTACATACAATGTTACGGGTTTAAGTGCCGCAACAGATTATTATTACAGAGTAAGAGCATATAATGCCGGTGGTACAAGCGGGAATTCCAATGTGATTAATGTTTCAACATTGCCCTATCCTCCTGCACCGCCAAATGCCACTGTCGCAACAAACATTACACAAACAAGTTTTGATGCCAACTGGGATGCTTCAACAGGAGCCGACGGGTATTATCTTGATGTTGCCACAGATAACGGATTTACAAATTTTGTAAGCGGTTATAATAACCTTAATGTTGGAAATGTAACTACATACAATGTTTCCGGTTTAAATTCCAATACAAATTATTCTTATAGAATAAGAGCATATAATACAGGAGGTACAAGTGGAAATTCCAATGTCATTAGTTTAACTACATTAAAAGATGCTCCTGCTCCGCCCGTTGCCAATGCCGCAACAAATATCTCACAAACAGCATTTGATGCGAACTGGAGTCCATCAACCGATGCTGATGGATATTATCTTGATGTTGCTACTGATAATGGATTTACAAATTTTGTTAGTGGTTATAATAATCTGCAAGTAAGTGATACCACTTATTTTGTAAGCGGATTAAGCCCTGAAACTGAATATTTCTACAGAGTGAGAGCATACAATAACGGGGGTACAAGTGGTAATTCGAATGTAATAAGTGCTACTACATTACCAAACAATCCCGGTGCACCTGTTGCTAATGCGGCAACTAATATCACACAGACCGGCTTTGATGCAAACTGGGATCCGGCAAGCGGAGCTACTTCTTATTGGCTTGATGTTGCCACAGATAATGGATTTACTAATTTCGTAAGTGGTTATGAAAATCTGAACGTTGGAAATGTTACAACTTATCCTGTTACAGGATTAAATCCTGATACTGATTACTTTTACAGATTGAGAGCTGAAAATGCAAGTGGTACAAGTGGAAATTCAAATGTGATTAGTCTTACAACTTTGCCTGATATTCCGCTACCTCCAAATGCTTTACCTGCTGGTATTATTACACATACAACTTTTAATGCTAACTGGGATCCCTCTGTCAGTGCCGATTATTATTATCTTGATGTTGCCACAGATAATGGATTTACAAGTTTTGTTAGTGGTTTTGAAAATTTGAATGTTGGGAATGTTACAACTTATTATGTAATAGGATTAAGCCAGGGTACTGAATATTTTTACAGATTAAGAGCTGAAAATTCAGCCGGTACAAGTGGAAATTCAAATGTTATCAGCGTAATTACATTACTTGATATTCCGTTGCCTCCAAATGCTTATGCTGCCGGTAATATTACACAAACAACTTTTGATGCGAACTGGTATCATTCTACAAATGCTGATGGTTATTATCTTGATGTTGCTAAAGATGATTTATTTACGGCTTATGTTTATGGATACGAGAATTTGGATGTTGGAAACGTAACTATGTTTAACGTAATAGGACTTAATCCTGACACAGAATATTTCTATCGTTTAAGAGCTTATAATGCATCGGGAACAAGTGGAAATTCAAATGTTATAAATTTAACTACTTTAATGACAGATATTGGTGAATTTGGAAATGTTCGTATAAATATATATACATCAAAAGAGTTTATTTGTATCCGAATTGATGATATGAAAGAAATAAAAGGAGAAGTAACAATTTATAATTTATTGGGTTCTCCATTATTATATAAACATCTAAAAAACACAAAAATAAATCAAATTTATCTGAATGCACCTTGTGGTGTTTATATTGTAAAACTATTATTAGATAAAAAGATTTATACTAAAAAATTGTTTGTTTCAGGAAACTAAACTGATCAATTTCTAAACTTTAGGTAAAGATATGGTATTTATTTAGGTGATTGTTTTATTTACTTCGTGTCATTCGATAGTCATTAAGTTGTCATTCAATAGTCAATAAATGACGGCGAAGCAAATGACAACTGAATGACACGAAGTAAATGACAGTACAGTGAAATTTCACTTTATTAGCAGCTAAATAATTACAATTACTGAATATTTAAGCTAAACCTTACTCACTCACCGAATCCTCATAAGGCGTACGATTAATGATAGATCGTCCCAGAGTAATTTCGTCAGCATATTCCAGATCATCGCCTATGGAAATACCTCTTGCTATTACGCTTGCTTTCACACCTGTATTTTTTATTTGTTTGTAGATGTAAAAATTAGTAGTGTCGCCCTCAATTGTTGTTGGCAGAGCCATTATAATTTCTTTAATATTTCCGGATTTTACTTTCTCTATAAGTGGTGTAATATTTAAGTCATTTGGTCCTATCCCGTCCATTGGTGAAATAATACCACCCAAAATATGATATATCCCTGAGTATTGAGCGGTGTTTTCAATTGCCATTACATCACGAATATCTTCAACAATACAAATTATATTGTGATTGCGCTTAGGATTGTTGCAGATTTCACAAATCTCACTATCCGAAATATTAAAACATTTTTTACAAAATTTGATTTCATTGCGCATTTTGATAATACTTTTACCAAGCTTTTCAACTTCAGGAATATCTTGCTTAAGCAAGTGAAGTACCAGTCGTAATGCTGTTTTTTTCCCGATACCCGGGAGTTTAGCTAATTCATTAACAACTTCCTCTACTAATTTTGATGAAAAAGAATTCATATTTTTTTAGATAAAGAACAAAAGTAAAAAGAATTTTGTGAGTTGAAGAAATTATTTAATTTTACATTTTATTTAATTTTA
>JAIORY010000338.1 GCA_021107915.1 Bacteroidales bacterium
TTGAATGTTTCATCTTTTCATATCTTTCGAGTATCCGGTTTCAGGATCAGCTTTAATTTTTTTAAGTCGATTTTGCCCGATTATATTTAAAAATTCTTCATGATTTTTTACATTGAAAATGTATTTTGTGAGGTAATTTTGAAATGCGTTTTCAGTTTTATCTGAGGCGCAATTTGCATACTCTTTCAAAAAAGCGGAATCATAATCATAATAATTATAACAAGCCGTTGGGTATGCTCCAAAAGGAAGATGAACCACTGCATCGGCAAACATAAATGGAATCTGATTTCGGTCAGCATCTTTTTTTAGCTCATTGGTTTCGAGTAATTCTTCGCAAGTGATTATAAGATATTTGGCTGCTTTTGCCTGTTCGATATCAGCAAAAGTTAATCCTTCAATTCGGCAGGTTCCGTTTTTATCGGCTTTCTGAACATGAATAATTGTTACATCAGGATTTATTGCCGGAACTAAAACAACTTTTTCAGGATGTTGTTTTTCATCAAATGGATTGTCAACCACTATTAATTTTTGATTTGGGATGTGTTTTTCTTTTTTTCTCATTTCCTTTGAGAAGCCCCATTTTTCAATAATATCACTTCCGAGTGATGATTTTGTCGGAAGAAAAGGCACTCCCATTGATCCGGCAAGAAATCGCAATCCCATTTGAAAATTAGTATAATCTTCAACAATGATTTTTTTCTCCTGAACAGCTTTTCTGAAACGGATACATGTTGGAGCAAATTTCCCGCTTCCGGCATAAGCAAGTTCTACTTTCGAAATACAGCCGGCACCAATTAGTTCGTCAAGTCCCTGACCATTTGAATGAACATAAAGATGAAGATTTTTTTTCTTTTGACGGATAATTTCATGTACTGCCGCCATTGGATTTCTGTTGATGGTAAATCCACCGATTGAAAGATGACACCCGTCTTTTACAAAATTATTAATTGCATTTTTTAGCGTTGATATTTTGTTTTGTTCTATATTCAAAATTCCGGAATTTTTATTCAAAATTACAAAAAAACCGTAGCACAATATTTTGAGTACTACGGTTTTTGTTATTCTGAAAAACGAAAAACTATCTTACGATAACTTTTCTGTTTATCATACCTTTTTCAGTTTCGATAAAAAGATAATAAATACCTTCAGCGAAAATTGAAAGATTTATAGTTTCGTTATAAGTTTTATTGACGCTAAAATCGTGTTTTTCAAGTACCAATTTACCTGTTGAATTAAATATTCTGTAACTCAATTTAAGATTTTCAGAAGTATTTATTACAAATTTGAAAATACCGTTATTAGGATTTGGATAAACTTCTATTTCAACATTATCAAGTTCATTTATTCCCGGACATTCGATAAATGTAATAGTAAGGTAAGCAGTTGTAGTACACTCTTCATTTGATACCTCAACCCAAACTTCTTTTGGCCCGAAACTAACTCCACTTGAATCAACAACCATAGAAGTTTCTGTGCTTCCATCAGACCATAAATATGAAACAAATCCTTCGGGAGCTGATAATTCTATAGTATGATTACAACAAATACTTGTATCTGCTCCAAGATCAACATCCGGTCCATCAATAAATGTAAATGAAACACTTCCTGTTCCGGTATTGATACATCCGTTAACATCATTAATATAATCAACTGTTAGTTCTTCAGAATCAGGAAATGCAAGATATGTAAACGGCAGTTCATTAAAACTAATAGTATCTTCAGAGCAACTGAAAGAAATTTCCCATGGTCCGTTTCCTGTAATTTCAACGGGGATTTCAATACTGTTATATTCACAAATTTCAAAATTACCTGAAATAGTTGCTGTTGGTGATTCAGTTACTGTTACTTCCAGTCCTTCTGAAAAAGTTCCCATACCGGACATATTTACTCCGCAAACCTTAACTGTAGCAATTCCTCCAAATTCAGGGTTCCAATTAACAAAACCTATTGTATCGTTTCCATAAGCAAAACCTGCTTCTACCGGAGATACGATCCATGCATAAGCATCAGCATTAGGAACTGATAAGGTTTGATATTCAACTGCCTGTGCATTACCACAAACTTCGGTCAATCCGGTTGGTTGTGGTGGTGCTTCGGGTGGTTCTGTAAAACCAAAAAATTCAAGGTATTTAGCCATTAACTCAAGTTTAGTTGAAGCTCCGTCAACTAAACCACCAAACTCAAATGAAGTACCTATGGTTTTATAAGTTCCTTCATCATAAGCAACTGCATTTCCATAACTTGGAGATTGGTTCATAAAAATTTGCATTGCAGAGGAACTTTCTGGAATAATATGATCAATCCAGCTATTTTCTCCGGCATAAGAATAATTCATCCCTTCGGTAAAAGTACCATCCTGACCCTGAATAGTACCTAAATCTCCATTTCCATCATTAGTTGCATCAATATTAAAATATGGATGAACATCAGTTTGATTATCATAATACCAGGTATCACCTCCTTCCATATATAGATTACCTCCATTATCAAGAAATTCTGCTAATTCAGTTCCTTGGGCAGTGGTTAATTTATAATTGTTGGAGTAAATTCCAAGGCAAACAAAAATAGTAGAATATAATTGTGCGTCTCCGGGCATAGTAATTGAATAATCGCACATAAAGTCAAGATTTGTTATAAGTGTATTCATCTGTGGGCCTGAAGATTGATTGTTATCAAGATCGAGAATCAAAATAGGCACCTGACCAATTACGATTTCAAATTCTCCAACTGCTGATATTCCGGCATTAGCAAGAAAATTAATATCAAATTCTGCTAAATGACCAATTGGTGTTGCGGCATTAGCAGTAACACTAAAAGATTGAAATAAATTTCCATCAGGAGAAATATCACCAAATAATAGCTCTCCGGAATTAATATTTATATAGCTGTCAGAAGTTAATAGTTCTCCATATACTTCATAAGCATCGGATGAACCCTTATTGCCAACAGTAATAATAATATCAGCTGTTTCACCCGGATCAACTTTTCCATTCCCGTTTCCTGAAGCATCATCAATAACAAAATCAATAAATTCAAGTACAGGAGCATGACCTTTAATTGCAATTGAGCTATTCCATATTTCCTTACTTCCATCATCGGCAGTAACCTCAAGTACCACCAAATGTTCGTCAGGTATATCAGCTGCTACATCAAATGAAAATCCATTATCAATTGTTACTGATTCTCCTACTGCAATTGTTCCGTATGTTTCATTATTATCTGTCAATGTAACATATTCATCAGTAGTAGATAAGGTAACTTCAACATTTTCTGCATCTTCACTACCAACGTTTTTCATAGTTACTGTGAGAACAATAGTTTCGTCATAATCCATTTGTCCATTTTCATTACTATCGGTAAATGTGAAAGAGTCCTGAATAATATAAGGACCATCGGGCGGAATTACCTGTACACTTGCAGAATAACGTAAATAGTTAGTTTTAAAAACAGTAATATCAACCATTGAAGGTGGATATTGTGGTTCGATAGATATATTAACTGGTGCACCTGTTCCTTCTGCAGTTCCTATTATCTCGTCACCAACAGTAAGGGCAATAAATGAACCTTCGTCTGCAGTAACAGAAAAAGAGTTTAATCCTGCGAGAAGAACGTCATCATGTAATACGGTTAAATCTTGTGGCACTTCAGAGTACAATGTTGAAAATGCTCCGCCGTGATGATGAAACAAATAATAAGTTACTTCTTTATTACTTGTGTTATATGGCCAATTTGATTGTTGAAGAAAATATTTTCCTCCTGCATTTCCAAAAGCAGGCAGTAAACCTCTTGGTTCCGGGGGAGTTCCATAATCAGGCATAAAATCAGGCCACATATTGTCGTACATTCCCCAAACATAAGTATCGTTTACAAAAGAATAAGAAATTTCTGAAGCAGCGATAATTCCGAGAGCACCTGAATTATTTCCATTGTAAGTATATCTATGAAATTTTTCGGCAAAACATTCACCACTTATATTATATTTTCCGGTTAAGCAATTGATAGAAAAAACGAATGTTAAATCAGTATTTGTTAATCCGTTAATATTACTATTACTATAATCCGGTTCTCCCCATCCTGTTGTACCACCATGATCACGGTGTTGTAACAAAAACGCTCCGTTATTAATTGCATAGTTTACATCATTAGCATTTCCACCACTCCATCCACCAAGTTCGGCAGGTGTTGCAGGAATATATCCTAATCCATCAGGACCGAAATAACTAACCACTGTACTTGTATTTGTTGCTGTTGACCATGGATCAACCATTGGATTACCACCATAAACTTCATTTATTCTAACGGGGTCTTTACCTTGAACATGTTTAAAGAAACCACCAACAGACTCAGAGCATATTTGAAACCAGCGCTCGGTTTGCCATCCTAAAGCAGTAATTGGGTGATCATAAAAATCGGGTGATGTTGGAGGATTATTTTCATAATTAATAATTTTGGTAACCATAGTTTCAAGTTGTGACTCGTCTTGAGCACACATACGTGCTAATATCACATCGGGCATTTTATTATTATTTACATCCGCATAAATATTATCAGAAGCACAATAACCATCCCAAATAGGTGATATAATTGTATTTCCTGATGTTCCATAATCTCCCATAAGAAGAATTGCATCAGGGGCAGGATCCCAGTTTTCATAAATATAATCAATATAGTTTTCGATAGCTGTGGGTGTATTTCCTCCCATATCTGTAGTTGTAAGTATTGTTGTAGAAATACCTTGTTTTATTCTCCACATCCTTAATGAATCAGCCCAAAATAGAAAGTCATCATCATCAGGAATAACAATAACATATTCAAAACCGTCTTCTCGTGAATTACCTGAACTATGGTTGTAGTTCATTTTTGGTAAAGAGGCTGAGTTAAGTAAAGCATCTTTTAATATAGGATCCCAGTAACGGCTTCTTAAACGGTCTTCGCCGAAATGGCTGTTACCGCCCTCAAAAGTTATTTCAACTTCGATATCGCGATATACGACAAGTTCTTTTGTTACAGGATTATACTGAAATGGAGTGATACCAAGCATTATAACATCAACTCCTCTAATTTGTGTTTGCCCCGAAAGCTTGATTGGATCAGCAGGGTAAAAAGCATCTACTGAATAAATTTTTTGATCTTTTTTATATTCCAATGGTCCCTTTTCTGTATCCAACGGTATTCTTGGTGCCGGGGCAAGATTTACATTTTTGAATTTTTCGACTCGTGACGAAACAATTGTAAGTTTCGCATTAGTACCTTGTGGTATTGCAATGTATCTACCTGAACCCGGAAGGTTTGGTGCTCCCTCATCATTAGGAAGAAATTGATCGGGAAGAGTTACAACTTGCATTGCCTCTCCGTTGATATTTTGATCGCTGATAGAAAAATTATTAATTGAATAATTAACCTTAACAGCTGAAGTTTTTTCACTTGTTACTGAATATCCTTGTTTTCCCCAACTGTCAGAATAATTGATTTTCTGTGCAATAGAAGAAAAAGTAAACAGCAATGAAATAATCAAAACTGTTAGAATTCGATAAGAATTTGAAAGAGTAATTGGATTTTTCATTTTATTATTTTTTTAGGTTTTTATTATTTTGACTTGCAATAATAAGCATTATTTTGATTTGATGT
>JAIORY010000238.1 GCA_021107915.1 Bacteroidales bacterium
CCCAAAACAAAAAAAATCATCAAGAATTTGATTATTATTACCTAATTAGCTAACTTTGCAAAATGAAAGAGAATTTTTTGAGAAATATTTTTTATTACAAAAGTTATTATCTGGACTTTTACAAAACATTGAACTTTGATGTTAAAAGGAAATTTAACTGGACTTTGAAATTAATCGCAACAGTAGAAAGAATTCCAATTAAATATTTTAGTCATATTAAGAATTCATTTGGACTGTATGAAATTAGAGTAGAAGTTGGGAGTAATATATTCAGAGTGTTTTGTTTTTTTGACAAAGGACAAATGATAGTTTTAATAAACGGATTCCAGAAAAAATCTCAAAAGACTTCAATAAAAGAAATTGAAAAGGCAGAGAAACTTAAAAAACAATACTTCTATGAAAAAAACAGAAAATAATAATTTGACTTCATTTACTGACCACTTGGACCAAGAGTACGGAAAGAGAGGAACAGAAAAAAGAGAAAGTTTTGAAGAAGGATTTGAAGCGTTTAAACTTGGAGTAATGCTTCAAGAATTAAGAAAAAACAATGGACTGACTCAAGAACAATTAGCGCAAAAATGTGGAACGACCAAGACTTATATTTCTCGTATTGAAAATAATGCTTCTGATATTAGACTTTCTACACTTATGAGAATAATTAGAGAGGGATTCGGCAGACAACTTAAATTAAGCCTTGACTTTTAAAAACAAAAAGTACATACCCCCAATAATTAAGTCTCAATAAGTCAAGCAGTCCCGTACAGTTGTCGGGATGACTTATTTGGACGCAGTGTTACACCCAGCCTCCGGTGGCGGTGTAGAACGAGAATGTTTCTATGGGGATTTAATAATGTTTGATTGGGTTATTCTGATTTTGATTAATGAAAGTAAAGTAACGAATGAAATTGAAAAGTTTATATAGAAACATCATCCAATTTACCTACTAATTTCAAAGTATTTTACTCCAAAATCCTAATCTCCGAAGTAATCGGAATTACTTTTTTATAAAGTGCCGAAACTCCACAATACCTGTCCTCTGAAAGATTTATCGCTTTTTGCAATTTATTCATTGGAAGGTTTTTTCCTTTAAACTCATAAATTACATGCATTTTATTGTATTGTTTAGGATGTTCTTCGGTCAAATCACCTTCAACCAAAACATTAAAATAGTCCGGTTCTACACGCATTTTTTTTAATATCGAAATTACATCCATAGCGGTACATCCGGCTAATGAAGCAAGCATTAATGGCTTTGGGCGCGGACCTTTATCTTCTCCGCCAACTTTTTCGTCTGCATCAATAATAAATTTATGACCGTTTACTTCAAGCTCAAAAGCCATTTTTGAATTATGCGTTGCTGTAATTTTGTTTTTCATCAATTTATTTTTTGTAGTTATTTTTTTATGGATTGCATTTTATTAATTTCTAATTTCCAATTTTTAATTTCATTATATAATAATCTTATCGTGTGTATATTAAAATAAAACCAAATTCCAAAATTACTGTAAAATTATAATATCAAAAAAAAATATAAAAAAACTTGACAAATCAATTTTTTTGTTGTTACTTTGCAATCATTACAAAGATGAAATTATTACATTATGATTGAAATAAAAAATATCGGTGAATATTTGAAGGTAAATAAAATAATGCCTTCGGTACAAAGAGTAAAAATCTTTGAGTATTTATACACTAAAAGAAATCATCCAACTGTAGAAAGCATCCATAAAGAATTAATTGACGAAATTCCTACTTTATCAAAAACTACAGTTTACAATACTTTAAAACAATTTGTTGAGAAAGGAATTATACAAATAATTAATATTGAAGATAATGAAACAAGATATGATGCCGACACTTCAACACATGGACATTTTAAATGTATAAAATGCGGAATCGTATATGATTTCTTATTTGATAATTCCGATATTAAAATAAATGGTCTTGATAATTTCGATATTCATCAAACACATTTATATATAAAAGGAATATGTAAAAATTGTAAAAATTAATTAATAAAAAAAACATGGAAACATTAATAGGAAAAAAGGCGCCTTTATTTAAGGCAAAAGCAGTAGTTAACGGAAGCGAATTTGTTGAAGGCTACTCATTAGAACAATTTATTGGTAAGAAAGATGTAGTATTTTTCTTTTACCCTTTAGATTTTACATTTGTTTGCCCGACTGAATTAATTGCATTTCAAAGACAAATTGAAGAATTTAAAAAACGTAATGTAGAAGTTGTGGCATGTTCAATCGACTCTGAATTTTCGCATTGGGCATGGTTAAATACCGAGCAAAATAATGGTGGAATAAAAGGCGTAAAATACCCGATTGTTGCTGATTTGGATAAAACAATATCTGCAAGTTTTGGAGTACTTGCCGGTGAATATGATTACGATGAAACCGGAAAATTATTTTTTGAAGGTGCTCCCGTGGCATATCGCGGACTATTTTTAATTGACAAAAATGGTATCGTTCGTCATTCGGTAATCAACGATTTACAACTTGGCAGGAGTGTTGACGAGGCTCTTAGAATTGTTGATGCTCTTCATCATTTTGAAGAATATGGCGAAGTTTGTCCTGCAAACTGGAAAGAAGGTGATGATGCTATGAAGCCTACTGCTGATGGTGTTGCTGATTATTTGGGTGCGCATTAGAAAGCTGGATTCTTGATACTTGATACTTGATACTGGATTCTGGTTACTGGATAACTGACAACCGATAACTGATAACAGACAACAGGATACTGGATTATAAAAATAAATTATTTACATTAAAAAAATAAATATCATGAAAATAAATAAATATGAAGACATTTCTCAAATCGAAAGAGAAGCTAAAAAAGATTATATCGATAGACATTCGGCTTTTGTACATTGCGAAAATAAAGCAAAAGCAGGTGAAAAATTCAAAGTGAAAGTGAAAGTCGGGGATCAATACAAACATCCCGATGATCCTGATCATTACATTGCATGGGTGCAATTATGGAATGGTGAAAAAATGCTTGCACAAGCAAATTTTATTGAAGGTGCTTTAGGAAATCAAGCTGAAAATCTTGAAGTGGATTTTTATATCGTTCCAAAAAAGAATATGAAACTTATTGCTCATGCTTTTTGTACTAAACACGGTTTATGGCAAAGCGAAGAAATTGCTATTGAAGTAACTGAATAAATTAAACCAACTTTAATCAAAAAAATGCTAAACAAAATATAAATATTATGAACTCAATAAAAGGAACAAAAACAGAACAAAATCTTTTAAAATCATTTGCCGGCGAATCTCAGGCAAGAATGCGATATGATTACTTTGCAAAACAAGCAAAGAAAGATGGTCTTGAGCAAATTTCAGCAATATTTGCCGAAACAGCTTTAAATGAAAAAGAACATGCAAAAAGGTTTTTTAGATTTCTTGAAGGGGGAGATGTTGAGATAACTGCAACTTATCCTGCCGGAAAGATAGGAACTACCTCTGAAAATCTAAAAGCTTCAGCAATGGGCGAAAATGAAGAATGGACAGAACTTTATCCTGAATTTGCAAGAATAGCAGATGAAGAAGGATTCAAAGAAATTGCTACTGCTTACAGAATGATTGCCAAAGTAGAAAAAGCTCATGAAGAGAGATTTACCAAATTATTTACTAATCTTGAAAAAGGTAAAGTATTTGAGAGAAACGATAAACTTATCTGGAAATGCCGTAATTGCGGATATTTGCATGAAGGAACGAAAGCTCCTGAAACATGTCCGGCATGTTTACACCCTCAATCTTATTTTGAAATAAAGGAAAATAATTATTAATCATAAAGTTAAGTATTATGAAAAAGTATGAATGTACAGTATGTGGTTGGGTTTACGACCCTAAAGTAGGTGATCCTGATGGAGGAATAGCTCCAGGAACAGCTTTTGAAGATATTCCCGATGACTGGGTTTGCCCTGAATGTGGAGTTGGAAAAGATGATTTTGAGCTTGTTGAAGAATAATTGGTTTCGGGTTTCCCATACGGGCTTGCTTCGCTTCGCTGGTTTCGAGTTTCCCATACGGGCTAACTTCGTGTCGCAGGTTTGAAGTTTCGAGTTTCCCATACGGGCTAACTTTGTGTCGCAGGTTTGAAGTTTCAGGTTTTAGGCAATGACAGCTTAGGATGACTATGCCTAAATCAAAAATCGTTAAGTGGAAGAATTGTTCAACACATATAAAAAAATAAAACCGGATATTCTTAACCGGATAACCGAATTCAAATCTGTTTGGAATAATGCTGATGAGAAACGCTTATTTCAGGAGCTTGCTTTTTGTCTTCTTACTCCCCAATCAAAAGCTCAAAACGCTTGGAAAGCAATAATAAAGTTGACAGAAAACCAAAGACTATTCGAAGGGAATTCTGTAGCTATTGCTAAAGATTTGAATTTAGTCAGGTTTAGAAATAATAAAGCCGGATATATTGTCAGGGCACGCGAAATGTTTTTTGATAATTCAAAAGGAATACGAGAAACTTTATCTGAACTGACATCAATTACCGAAAAAAGAAATTGGCTGAATAAAAATATAAAAGGCTATGGCTTAAAAGAATCAAGTCATTTTTTAAGAAATATTGGATTTGTTGAAGACATTACAATTTTAGATAGACATATTTTAAAAAACCTGAAAAAATTCAATGTAATTGACGAAATTCCAAAATCCATTTCTGAAAAGAAATACTTTGAAATTGAGAATCAAATGAAGGAGTTCTCAAATGAAAATAAAATTCCTCTATCACATCTTGATTTTATCTTTTGGTATAACGAAACAAAAACCATTTTCAAATGATAATTGATTGGTTAGAAAAATATAGTCCGGTAACTCAGGCTTTAATAGCTACATTATTCACATGGTTCTTAACAGCTTTGGGAGCTGCCGTAGTTTTCTTTTTCAAAACAATAAACAGAAAAGTTTTGGATGGTATGCTTGGATTTGCAGCCGGAATTATGATAGCTGCAAGTTTTTGGTCACTATTGGCACCTGCCATTGAAATGGCGGAAGATGCAGGTCAAACGCCATGGATACCTGCTGTTGTTGGGTTTTTAGCCGGCGGTTTGTTTTTATGGATTATTGATAAAATATTACCTCACCTTCATCTCGGTTATAAAATGTCGGAAGCAGAAGGTATTAAAACCAGTTGGCAAAAAAGTGTTTTACTTGTTTTGGCAATCACATTACATAATATCCCCGAAGGATTGGCAGTTGGCGTTGCTTTTGGAGCGGTAGCATCAGGATTACCTTCTGTAACAATTGCAGGAGCTGTAGTTCTTGCAATTGGCATAGGAATACAAAACTTCCCTGAAGGAACTGCGGTTTCTGTTCCTTTGCGTAGAGAAGGACTATCGAGATTTAAAAGTTTTTGGTACGGTCAATTATCAGGAATTGTTGAACCTATAGCCGGTGTTATTGGTGCCGTAGCTGTTATGTCAATGACAAACTTCTTGCCTTATGCTTTGTCATTTGCTGCCGGAGCAATGATTTATGTTGTTGTTGAAGAATTAATTCCCGAATCACAATTAAATAGAAACAATGATATTTCTACAATTGGAGCAATGATTGGATTTGCTTTGATGATGTTTTTGGATGTATCTCTTGGATGA
>JAIORY010000367.1 GCA_021107915.1 Bacteroidales bacterium
AAAAGCTTGCTCCGGCAGAACCGTTCCAATCAATCAAACTCATTCCCGGGTCAAGTGACTGAAATACCAAATCTGCAATATTTGTACTGTCGGGTAGTGAGACAGCCGATGATGACCAGTTAAGTTCTATTCTTCCTTCTGCTGGGAATAACAAGGCTTCCAGCGAATCTTCCAATTGTGGGTGTGCGTTGGCAAAACCCACGCAAGTAAGCAAATCTTTATTATACAAAAGCGTGGTTTTAAAATTTGCAACATCGTTAAAATTACTTACGGTAAGCGGGACAAAAGCCGAATTGCCAGGACATACTTCATCAGCACCGGCAGTAGCCTCTAAGTAAACAGTAATTTCTTCAGTAACTTCCACAATAAATGTTGTGTCGCAACCGAATTTATCCATCACAATGCAGGTATAAAATCCGGCAAAAAGATTTGAAAATAAACCGTCATTAATTTGAAAATTCGTTCCGTTATCAATCGAATAAAATAAAGTGTCGCCGTTGCCGGATGCAAAAATATTTATAGCTCCGTTGTTCATTCCGCCGGAAGCAGAAGTTATTTGAACATCAGTGATCTGTGGTCCCGGAATATTTTCAAGAATGATAGGATTATTTAAATATACGTCCTGACAATCGGTGGAATCTTGCACTCTGACAGCATAAGTTCCGGCAGGTAAACCTGTAAAAATTCCCTGATTTGAAAAATAGTTTGCGCCATTATCAATCGAATAAAAAAGCATATCGCCCAATCCCGAAGTAGCAGTAACGATAATATTTCCATCCTGCTGACCGCAGTGTTCCTGTGTAAAATTTACATCCTCAATCAGCACATCTCCGGCATCATAAATTAAATAAGGCCCAAATTCAGTTAAACAATCGTTGCTGTCAATTACTTGCAAAGTATAATTTCCAACAGCCAAATGAAAAATATCTATGGTATTTGCGATTGGATTACCAAGATCATCAAGCCATTGATATTGAAATGGAGGATTTCCAGAAATCTCAATTCCCCGGATTGCTCCAATACTTCCGCCGCAGGTGGTGGGGCTAATAATCAAATTATTTGTATCGGCTATTGCAGGAGGGTGAAATGAAATATAAATTGAATCGAACGCAAAACACCCTGCGCTGCTGGTTACTTTCACCCAATACCAGCCTGTATCGGAGACCGTAATTTGACTGCTTCCAATAGCTCCTGTGCTCCATAAATAAAAGTGTTGACCACATTCGGCATCTAAAATAATATCAGCACCGGTACAGATTGTTGTATCCGGTCCAAGGTTTGGTTCGGGAGTATATTTTACTTCTACTTTGCGTGAAGTTTCTTCAATACGCCCGCTGGGGTATTCTACATGCACTGAAACTTCGTAAGTGCCACCATTTGAAAAGACATGAGTGGCATGGGGAATGGTGGATGTATTATTTGAACCGGAAAATGGATCACCGAAGTTCCATTCTATAAAAACAGGCTCGGGGAAAAACCATGGATCAAAAGTAAATGTATCGCTTTCGCAAATGCCATCGAAATCGAAACGGAATAAGAAGTCAACTGCAAAATTGACGAATGGAAAATGTACATCTCCTTGAGTAAATGTGAATAAATTGGGTTGATGGTTGCATGCAGACCCATATTTTTCAGGATTATGAATGACTCCAACATATCTGTTTTCAGGAATTGAAAGCCGAATGGATTTATAAAATAAATAAATCTTTCCATCAGAAGCTAATTGAATGTGTTTGCCTTGTCCTTCACCAACTTTGATAACTGATTGTTCAAATAATACTGAGTCTTCAATATACTGCATATCAAGTTGAAAAATATGATGTGTGGAATCTGAATGTAAATGACCCGGAAGATACATATATTTTGAACATGGAGAGAAATCGCAATTATATGTTGAATAGGGTGGATTATTTGGGAAAATAATATCTCTTAATCTAAAACTGGATAAATACTCAATAATCCCTGTCTTATTGTCAAATTTGCAAAGCTCAACGGTACCTTGTGAATTCATAAAACAAGTTGCAAAATATTTTTTATCGTAAGAGAACTTCATAAAACCCATTCTGTCACTACCTAAATTATTTCTGTTTGGAGCGGGACTTAAAACAGGTTGAGGGTTCACTCCCTCAGAGGTTACAAGAAAAGCAGCAAATTTATCTTCGTGATATTTCCGTGTAATTACCCAGTAGTCTTCTTTGTTTTTCAGGTATACTGCCTGGATTTGATCAGCAGCATCCCAACCGGCAGTGAGTGTATCAATATCTAACACTTCTCCCAAGCCGTTATTGCCATTCATATTAATTGTGTAATAATACATTGGACTTGGACAACAATGCTTACGTGCTGTAAAAATATAGAACAAACTATCTGATCCTGGTGCCGGCATGCAAATAGCTGATTGTGCGCCTTGTATAAATTCAATATTTGAATAACTATAATCCATTAACTCATTATTTCTATTCCATACCGAATCACCGTAGGAGTATAAAAGCAGATTCCCATTTGTATCACTCATTGTTGAAGTAGCACCCCAGCCTGTAGAGTCTATCATACATGAAGTATTTTCAATTGGAACACCGCTATTGAAATCCAAGGCAAGACGATCACCAAAAAACCAAAAGTTAGTTCGCTTGTTTGGCTGAGAATAAGATTGAAAATGTGATAAAGTACAAAAGAATAAAAGAAAATATATCAGTATCTTTTTCATGATTATTTAATATGAAAAACAAAAATACAAAATTTGGGGTTGGATTCAAAATTTGGTTTTGTTTTTTTCTTTCTAAATTTTACATTTTTTAAATAATTCAAAATAATTCGTAACAACGCAAAAAAAAAGGTCTGAATTATTCAGACCTTTTAAATTTTATATTATAAATAATTAAAACTTAGCTTGTAGCTGAACTATAAACAAATTATTAGGTAAATCAATTCCTATATAATCATTAACAACATAATTTATTTGTAGTCTTGTCCAATCATTGAAAAAATAATTTATTCCATAAGTATAAGTATTTTTCATAGTATTTGGTAAATCGGAATCAGAATCGTAATTTCCGTATTTAACAACCGGTTGAAGTTCCCAAGGAGTTTTATATAAAACCATAACAAAGAACCCTTGTTTATTTATTTTACCATCAAAGGGCATAATTGTAGGGTCTTGACCACATCCGCCACCTTCTAATTTAAAACCATCATCAGTTCCTCCGATATACTCAGCCTGAACAAGGAAATTATATTTCTCAATAGAAATATCCCCACCAAAACGGGTAAGTTTATTATCTATACCCGGATTAAGTACTTTTCCATACTTATAACTACCACCAATTTTTATATCTTTAAAAGGTGTAATTATCAGGCGAGCAACAATATCTTTAAATTTATTGTTATCAAGGTTATTCATACCTTTTCCGTTTGTGAAAGCTAATTTCCAATTCAGTATATCTGTATCACCTTTACCAAAATTTGTTCCACCATAAATCATAACACCAAGATCGCGAAACGGACTTGCAAGTTCGCTTACTACGAGTGATCGGTTAATTGTATGTAACGACTGACATGGAGTTGACAATTCAAGTCCAAAAGGTGATTTAAACTGACCAACAGTAATATTAGCATAAGGACCAAGTCTTTTCCATGTAATAAACGCATCTAAAAGATATGGACCATTTTTAGTCGGGCTAAGTTCAGCCATAACATAATAGCTGAAATCATAAGGGATTGAACCTACAAAACCTATACGCGCTCTGTTAAAATGGAATGTATTTTCATTATCTCCATTTGCTTCATCAAAAGTCCATTGAGGTTGAATATATCCAACAACACTTACACCTTCGTCGGATGTTGCTTCCATACATCCTTGTGCCATTGAAGCAGCAGGTGCAAGTAAGAATAACAATGTTATTATTGTAATTAAATTTTTCATTTGAATTTGGATTTTTATTATTATTAATTTTATAATTAAGAAAACTATTATTGAGCTAAAGGATATCCCATTATTTGAGCTTCAGACCATTTATGAGACTCAAGATTTGAATAGATCATACCATTAGTACCAAACGTTAAGCTATACGCTTCGTATCCAATTACAGTTAAGTATGCAGTAACAATAGAAGAAGTTTGTCCTGTCCAGCAATAAGTAACAACTTTTCCGGCTGGATCAAGATAAACATATTCGCCACTTGCCAAAGTAAGAGGTTTTACCTGATAAGCTGTGCTTATATTTCCGTAGTGTTCAATATCTCCAATTGCCCAAAAATTATTGATAAAATAATCAGTAGGAGTACCAAGAACACTTTCGTTAGAAACAGCGGAGAATCCACCTGCAAGCATTTTTGCAACTTGTTCGCTAAGAACTACTGCCGGATCACTTTCAAGATATTCAATTACCGGTGCATCATGTGGAGTATTAGCTTGAATATCGCCGGGAGGATTCGACCAATTGGCGTTTCCAATTGCTGCATCTCCAACACCATTAGTCCATGAAGTTGCGGTAGCTTCATTCCAACTGCACATACCCCATTTCATAACCTTGGCATCAGGGTATCCGCTCAAGCGAAGAGCAACTACAGCATGACCTGCACCTTGTCCTGAATAACATGCAACAATTATTGGTTTTCCACCTGCATTTTGTGCAGCTTCAAGAATACCGCCTAATGTAGCGTTTACTGCCCATTCAATATGTCCTTCATCATAATGTTCTTCTGCACGAATATCAATAATATAATAATCGTTAGTAGCATCAGCATCTGTCATGGTTGTGTAAACATTTTCTGCTGTTGTGATCCAGTCTGTTAAAATAACAGATAAATCCATGTTGTTGTCGATCAAATAGGTTTTCAAAACTCCAAATCTGTCTTGTGGGCCTGGAATATCCTCATAATCAGTACAACTGTTTAAAAACAATATAGGTGCTAATACGAGTACCCATACAAATTTTAATAAATTTTTCATAAATAGTGATTTTTTTTTGTTTAAGATTTATAATAAATAATAGCAATAAATTTCAGAGCAAAAATAAAATCATATTAATTTATACAGATATTTATAAATACGTTGTTGACATTATAAAAATATGAGATGTATCAAATAATTATTGATACAAATCATAATATTACATGATTTATAAATGAGATTTTAATAAAATTAAAACTAATCAATATCAAAGTTGAAAGTTTGGTTTAAAGATAGATAGCGGGGAATCAATGATTAAATGATTAAATCAATCAATATTGAAAATTATGAGAGAAATAGAAATGTTTGTTCGTGAAACTCAAATTTTAGAAACGTAGTGAACATAACAAAACTTTCTCACCACAGGTAATTGAAATTTATAAGTTGAACTAATCTAAAGGATAGCTATCAAAAAAAAATCATCTTATGGAAAAAATAAATAGCATTTATTTAAGCATTCTATCATTTAAGCATTTAATCATTTGTTACCTTTCAGCATACTAAATTAGTTGCATAAAATTTATTGCAATTCTAATCCAAAAATATGGTGAACAGATTGTTAATTAGAATATTATCCGAGTTGGCTTATCTGAGCTAATTTCTCTTTATTAATAATTTTAATATGATTGTTTTTTTCCTCAATCA
>JAIORY010000078.1 GCA_021107915.1 Bacteroidales bacterium
ATAAATTACAAACTTGTCCGTATGGATGTTCAAAAATTCAATGACCAAAACATATAAATATAACTTATGAATAATAAAAGCCAAAGTCTCAAAATTTTTTTCATTCTCCCGCTGTTTTTTTTACTGTTAAGCAGCAATTTATTTAGCCAAGAAAAGGTTATTGATCAGGTTATTGCCATTGTAGGGAAAAACATAATACTTCAATCGGATATTGAAACACAATATTTCCAATACCGTATGCAGGGTAGTATCGAAGGAAGCGAAACCACAGTAAAATGCAAAATACTTGAAAATTTACTTTTTGAAAAACTGCTTTTAAATCAAGCAGAAATTGACAGTGTAGAAATAACCGGTGAAGATGTTGAGCAAAATATGGACAGGAAATTCCGATATTATATTGCTCAATTCGGATCGCAGGAAAAACTTGAAGAATTTTATAAGAAATCAGTAATTGAAATTAAAGAAGAAATGCGTGATCTTGTACGGGATCAGATGCTTATAGAAAATATACAGCAGGATATTACCTCAAATTCAAAAATTACACCTTCTGATGTAAAATCATTTTTTAAAAAAATACCGGCCGATAGTTTACCACTTATCAATTCGGAAGTTGAGATAGGACAATTAGTAAAAAACCCTCCTATTAATATTGCCGAAAAATTAATAATTAAAGAAAAACTAAAATCCCTTAGAGATAGAATAATTAAAGGTGAAAGTTTTTCAACTCTTGCAATACTTTATTCAGAAGACCCGGGTTCTGCAAAAAATGGCGGTGAATTAGGTCTTACAAAAAGAGGCGAATTATATCCTGAATTCGAAGCAGTTGCTTTCAACACAAAGAAAGACGAAATCTCTGAAATTGTTGAAACAAAAGCAGGCTTTCATATTATAAAACTTATCAGTCGTAAAGGTGAATATATTAATGTTCGTCATATTTTGATTAGAATTAAACCTTCGCCTTATGACATGGCTAATGCACAGCATTACCTCGACAGTATAGCAGGGCTGATTCATTCTGATTCTATCACTTTTGAGAAAGCAGTAGTGAAATTTTCTGATGATCCAAGCAAAATAAATGGTGGCTTACTTATTAATCCAATGAATGGAACTATTAAATTTGAAGTTGACCAACTTGATCCTAAAGTATTTTTTATTATTGACAAACTGGAAGTAGGTGGAATTTCTAATCCGGTAATATATGAAAATGAAGAAGGTAAACAAGCATATAGAATACTTTATCTTAAAGACAGAACAAATCCTCATCGCGCTAACCTGATTGATGATTACAATAAAATTCAAGAATGGGCACTGGAAGAGAAAAAACAAAAAGTTATTAATAAGTGGATATCAAGCAAGATTTTAAAAACATATATTAAAATCAACAAAGAATATTGGAATTGTGATCTTCGCAATGATTGGATTAAGTAATTCATAGTGTAGCAAAACAATAAACAAATTAGTATAAGCAATGGCTTATAAAAAAGTTGGCAGTCGGCAGTTAGCAGTTGGCAGTTGGCAAACTGAAGACTGAAGACTGAAGACTGAGAACTGAAGACTGAGGACTGAAGACTGAGAACTGAAGACTGAGAACTGAGAACTAATAATTACAAAAATCAATGCACAGATAATAAATAAAAACTAAAAAGACAATGCAATATAAATCGGATGTTGAAGCTATTGATGCCTTAGTTATAAAATATAATGAACTAAAATCAGAAATAGGGAAAATCATTATTGGACAAGAAAAAGTAATTAATAACACCCTGATTTCAATATTTTGTAAAGGTCATGTTTTGCTTGTTGGAGTTCCCGGTCTTGCCAAAACACTCATGGTAAACACTATTTCGCAAGTTTTAGGATTAAAATACAGCCGTATTCAGTTTACTCCCGATCTTATGCCATCCGACATAATCGGAACAGAAATTCTTGATGAAAACAGAAAATTCAAATTTATTAAAGGACCTGTTTTTGCAAATATTATTTTGGCAGATGAGATAAACCGTACACCTCCAAAAACACAATCGGCACTTCTAGAAGCAATGCAGGAAAAAGCAATAACCGTTGCCGGGAAGAATTACAAATTGGATGAACCGTTTTTTGTTCTTGCAACACAGAACCCGATTGAGCAAGAAGGCACTTATCCCCTACCCGAAGCGCAATTAGACAGGTTTATGTTTAATATCTGGCTCGATTATCCTTCGTTTGACGAAGAAGCATTAGTAGTAAAAAACACAACTTCGCTCGAACCCGAAGAACTAAAAATAATTTTATATTCAGAAGAAATTCAATTTTTTCAGGATATAATCAGAAAAGTCCCTGTAGCCGACAATGTATATAATTATTCAGTTTCTTTAGCTTCAAAAACTCGCCCGGGAACTGATAAAGCACATGAGTGGGCAAATAAATACTTAAACTGGGGAGCAGGTCCGCGTGCTTCGCAATTTTTAATTTCCGGAGCTAAATGCCATGCGGTATTAAACGGTAAATACTCTCCCGACATTGAAGATGTCCGGGAAGTTGCAATATCAGTCCTTCGTCATCGTTTGGTTAGAAACTACAAAGCCGAAGCCGAAGGAATTGATGTTGAAATGATAGTTGATGAATTTTTAAAATAAATCGAAAAAAAAGTAAAAAGAGCCACAGATTCACAGATTTACTTATGAAATTTTCAGATATAGAATTATTAAATAAAAAAAATGAGTTCACTCCTAAAAGTCAACAAAAATAAAAAAAATTTTCTAAAAAATGAAAAAATGAAAAAACGAAACATTTACATCCTGTCAATTATCGTAGTTATTGTTCTGATATTTATTTTCACACTTGTTGATTTTAGTGAATCAGAAAATAAAGTTGTAATGGTGCCTGTAAAATATGGAGTATTTCAAATCGAAGTAACTACAACAGGCGAGCTTGAAGCAAAAAGCTCGGATAAAATTTATGGACCTTCCTCAGGTAGTTTGAGAAATGCCAGAATTTATCAGTTAAGAATTGAAGATATTATTCCTGATGGAACAGTTGTAGATTCGGGAGATTATGTTGCACGATTAGATCGTTCTGATCTGACAAACAAAATTAAAGATCAGGAAATTGATGTAGAACAAGGAAGAAGTCAATTCATCAAAACCCAATTGGATACAACAATGGAATTACGAAATGCCCGTAATGACCTTATCAATCTGAATTTCGCACTTGAGGAAAGACAAATAACCGTTGATCAATCAAAATACGAACCACCTGCAACACAGCGTCAGGCAGTAATTGATCTGGATAAATCAAGAAGAGCTTACGAACAAGCAGTAAAAAATTATGACCTTCGAATGGAAAAAGCAAAAGCTGAAATGACTGATGTTGCTGCTGATTTAAGAAGCGATGAAAATAAACTCGCTCAACTCATGGAATTAAAAAATCATTTCATGATTATTGCTCCAAAATCCGGTATGGTTAACTACAAAAGAGGATGGGATGGTAAAAAACAAGGTGTAAATTCCCAGATCAGTTATTGGGATCCTGTTATTGCCATATTACCGAATCTAAAAGAAATGAACTCAAAAACATATATTAACGAAATCGACATCAGTAAAATCCGGGAAGGGCAAAAAGTTGAAATTGGTATTGATGCTTTTCCCGAAAAACATTATACGGGAAATATTATCGAAATTGCTAATATGGGTGAACAAATGCAAAATTCAAATGCAAAAGTTTTTGAAGTAATGATTAAAGTTAATGAATATGACTCAATCCTCCGTCCTTCCATGACAACAAAAAACACAATCATCACAGATATAATCGACAGTATGCTGTATATTCCTATCGAATGTATTCAAAATAATGATAGCATGTCGTATGTTTTTACATCCCGAAATATGAAACAAATCATTTCAGGAAAAAGTAACGAAAATGAAATAATTATTAAAGCCGGACTTGAGAAAAATGAAATGATCTATTTAATCCATCCTGAAGGTGCTGAGGATTATAAGTTAATACCTCTTGATAGTGCAATAATAAAAAAATATACCATTCCTCCAAGAGATACTTCAGACAAAAAAGAAGAAAAATCAAAGAAGATGGAAAAAATGTCGGAACAATTTAAAAATATGAGTAGTAAAGATATTCAAAAAATGATGAAAAACAAGGGGAGACAAGGCAAGAAAGGCGGAGGAGGAAAAAGGCAAAAAAAGTAATCACTCAAGAATAAAATTAAAAACGTGGAACGATATTTTCAAATATTAAGTATTGCTATTGAAGCAGTACTTGCAAATAAATTTCGATCAATACTTACAGCCTTGGGAATAATTTTTGGTGTGGCGGCAGTAATTGCTATGATGGCAATAGGAAACGGAGCGCAGAAAGAAATCCTTGATCAGATAAAACTTGTTGGAGTTAATAATATTATCATTAACCCAATACTGGATTATTCAGGCAATGGTGAAGGAGGTGATGGTGAAGATTCAAAATCCTTAAAGAAAAAATACTCTCCCGGATTAACCTTGAAAGATGCAAAAAGCATTTCTAAATTAATACCTACAGTTAATGTTGTTAGCCCGGAAGTAACTTACGAAACTTTTATTATTAATAACGGGATAAGAAGCAAAGCAACATTAAATGGTGTTACCCCTGATTTTTTTGATGTTTTCAATCTTAAACTCAAAGAGGGGAAAATGTTTAATAATATACAACTTAGAAATGGTGACGCAGTTTGTATTATTGGTCCTGATATTAAAGCAAAATTTTTTCCACATGAAAAACCAATTGGGAGTTATATAAAATGTGGAAATATCTGGTTAAAAGTAATTGGCATTCTGGAAAATAAAAATGTTGATTTGGATGAAACTAAAAACCTCGGAATAACCAATTACAATAAAAATATTTATGCACCAATTCATACTGTTTTATTACGATATAAAGATCGCTCGCTTATCAACGAAAGCAACCTGAGAAGTGGTGGAGGCGGAGTAATTTACTTTGCAGGAGGAGTGTCAACATATTCAAGTAGTGGCAGTACTGATATTTCAAATACAAACCAACTTGATAAAATTGTAGTGCAGGTAAAAAACAGCGAGCAAATTGCTGCAACAATAGAGATTGTACAAAAAATGTTAAAACGCCGGCATCTTAATATTGAAGATTTTGAGATTAAAGTTCCTGAGCTTTTACTAAAACAGGAACAGAGAACAAAAGATATTTTTAATATTGTACTTGGAGCAATTGCAAGTATTTCGTTAATCGTTGGTGGAATAGGCATTATGAATATTATGCTTGCTTCGGTATTGGAACGTATCAGAGAAATTGGTGTAAGAATGGCTACCGGTGCACGAAAAAGTGATATCATTTTTCAATTCCTTTCCGAAGCTACAATTATTAGTGTTACAGGCGGAATTATTGGAATTATTTTGGGAATAGCTTTTTCAAAAATAATTATGAATGTTACGGATATTTTAACAATTATTTCTCCTATGTCAATATTAATCTCCTTTGGAGTTTCGGCATCGGTAGGAATTTTATTTGGCTATATGCCGGCAAAAAAGGCAGCTAATCAAGATCCTGTAACTTCATTAAGACATGATTA
>JAIORY010000421.1 GCA_021107915.1 Bacteroidales bacterium
CCCTATTCCCCCAATTCAATAATAAATTTCCATTATTAGTTTGACGGATTTGTTATAAAATATTTTTTTACACAAAATATTTCAATTAACATTTGTCTGTTTAAAAAATAATTGCGTTCTTTGCACTCCGTTTTAAAAAAAGCAAATATTAAAAGATTACTGAGATGTCAAGAGTGTGCCAAATTACAGGAAAGAAAGTGATAACAGGAAATAACGTTTCTAAATCACATGCAAAAACAAGAAGAAAATTTTATCCTAATCTTCAAACAAAGAAATTTTATATTCCTAACGAAGATAAATGGATAACATTAAAAGTATCAACTGATGGCTTACGCAGAATCAATAAAAAAGGTATTGATGTTTGTTTGAAAGAAGCCAAAGAAAAAGGATTTTTATAGAATTTACAATACCAGATAATTCAAAATGCTGCTATCATTTTCGTTAGCAGCATTTTTTTGTTAACATTAGTTAAATATATAAATACATCAAAAAAGAAATTTATATTTGCCTGAAATTATAAACATCAGTTTATCTGGATGAAATATTATCAAAGATTAATCACGGGTATATTATTATTTTTTATTTGTGGAAATATATTTTCGCAGGAAATAAAAGAAAACCTGATTCAATTTTCGGGCGTAGTGGTATCTGCCGATAGTATTAAAGCTATTCCTTATACAACTATTTTAATTTCGAATGCAAGGCGAGGAACTATATGTGATTATTACGGATATTTTTCTTTTGTTGCCAAAAAGCAAGATACTGTCGTTTTTTCATCAATTGGATATAAGCAAGATACATTTTATATTCCCGATTCTATTACTTCAAACAGATATTCTTTGATACAAGTTATGTCTTCAGATACTATAATGCTAACCGAAACCGTTATTTATCCCTGGCCAACAAAAGAGCAATTTGTTCAAGCATTTTTGGAACTCGATATTCCTGATGATGACCTTGCAATAGCTCAGAAAAATCTTGATAAAGATAAACTCAGGCAAAAAGGTGAAAATATGAGGATGAGTGCCAGCATGAATTACAGATATTTTATGGATAAGCATCATAGCAAGTTGTATTATGCCGGTCAAACACAACCGATTACTATCCTAAACCCTTTTGCATGGGCTAAGTTTATTAAGGCTTGGCGCGATGGAGATTTTAAAAGAAAAGATAAGGATTAGTTTTTGAATTGAGAAAAGAGACAGATGAGTTTATTTAACAGAGCACTCATAATACTATTATTATTTATAAGTATAAATACATTAGGGCAAGAAACAGCCGTTATCTTTGGTAATATTACAGATAAAAATCATAAAGCTATTGAATTAGTAAATGTTTCAGCTTTTGGATATTCAGGTGGCACAACAACTAACAGAAACGGATATTATGAACTTGTAATTCCTGCTAATAAAGAGATTTCATTATTATTTTCGTGTATTGGATATAAAACCGAACGGATAAACATCTTTTTACACCCCGAAACAAAAAGAGAAATAAATATAACTTTAATAATATCAACAACTGAATTACCCGATTTTGAAATTAAAGACAACAGAATACGAAAAACAAGCCTGATTCGTATTGATCCAAAAGAAACAACTTTTATCCCGACAATTTCAGGAGGTATTGAAGACCTCATTAAAACACTACCGGGGGTATCATCAAATAATGAATTAAGTTCTCAATATTCGGTAAGAGGTGGAAATTTTGATGAGAATCTGGTTTATGTTAACGGTATCGAAATATACCGTCCCTTTTTAATTCGTTCGGGACAACAGGAAGGTTTAAGTTTTCTAAATTCATCTTTGGTATCATCAATATTATTTTCAGCCGGTGGATTTGATGCAAAATATGGAGACAAAATGTCTTCGGTGCTTGATATTCAATATAAAAGACCAACAAAATTTACCGGATCAGCAACCATTAGCCTGTTGGGTGGACAAGCACATATCGAAGGAATCACAAAAAATAAGAAAATTTCCTATTTGCTTGGAGTGAGACAAAAATCTAATCAGTATGTATTAAGTAGTTTGGAAACAAAAGGGAACTACAAACCTTCATTTTCAGACATCCAGACAATGATAAATTTTTATTCAGATAATAACTGGGAGATTTCATTTCTTGGTAATTATGCTCGTAATTCATATCATTTTATTCCCGAAAATCGTGAAACAAATTTTGGAACAGTACAAGAAGCATACAGACTGAAAATTTATTTCGACGGACAAGAAGTTGACAAATTCGAAACTTATTTTGGTGCACTTACAGCATCTTTTCAGCCTAAGACTAATTTATTTTTGAAATTTATTACATCTGCTTTTAATACTATCGAAAGTGAAACTTATGACATCCAAAGCCAATATTGGATAGGCAGGCTTGAAACTGATTTTGGAAGCGAAGAGTTTGGAGATGTTATCGAAGCACAAGGAATAGGCACATTTATTGATCATGCACGAAACAATCTAAATGCAAAAGTTTTCAGTTTTGAGCACAAAGGAAGTTTAAGTAATGTTGAAAATTTTCTTCAATGGGGAGTAAAATACAAACACGAAATAATAAATGACCGGTTAAATGAGTGGGAGATGGTTGATTCGGCAGGCTTTTCTATACCAAATCCGGCAGGCTTGGTTGGCAATCTATTTCCACCACATCCCGATTTAAAAATGTACAATTTGATTAAAACGGATATTGATATTACCTCAAACAGGTTTTCCGGTTTTGTTCAAAATACGTGGGATTATAAAGGATATAAATCCGACATTACAATTACCGGAGGATTAAGAGCAAGTTACTGGGATTTCAATAATCAGTTTTTGCTTAGCCCCAGAGCTTCTATTTCATTAAAACCTAAATGGGATAAGGATATTCTTTTCAGGTTTTCATCCGGTTATTATTATCAACCGCCCTTTTATCGCGAACTACGGGATTTCGACGGCAATATCAATAATGATATAAAAGCTCAGAAATCCATTCATTTTGTTTTGGGTAGTGATTGGAATTTTATGGCATGGACAAGACCTTTTAAATTTACAACTGAAATTTACTTTAAATATCTTGATGATATAATTCCTTATGAAATAGATAATGTACGTATAAGATATTATGCCGAAAACAATGCTCATGGATATGCTACAGGTATTGACATGAAAGTAAACGGAGAATTTGTTAAAGGAATTGAATCATGGGCAAGTTTATCAATTATGAAAACACAGGAAGATATCGAAAACGATTTTTATTATGAATATTTTAATTCGGATGGTGAAAAGATAATTCCGGATTTTACTTTTAATAATATTGTTTTTGACAGCATAAGACATGAACCCGGGTATATTCCTCGTCCCACAGATCAAAGAGTAAATTTCAGTCTTTTCTTTCAGGATTATCTCCCAAGAAATCCAACTTACAAAATGCATCTGAAATTGGTTTTCGGCAGCAGTTTACCTTTTGGTCCACCTAACTCCGAAAAATATAAACACACTCTCAGAATTCCTCCATACAGACGTGTGGATATTGGTTTTTCGAAACAACTAATTGGAGAAAAATCAATTTTTTCTCCTAAAAATCCATTGAAATATTTCCATTCGTTGTGGATAAGTGCTGAGGTTTTTAATATTTTACAAATCAATAATACGGTTTCTTATATTTGGATAAAAGATGTTAGGAATCGACAGTATGCTGTTCCAAATTATCTTACTCCAAGGCAGTTGAATGTTAAACTTGTGGCAAAGTTTTAGAAAAAAAGAAGTTTGAAGTCGGAAGTTGGGAGTTTGAAGTTGGGAGTCGGAAGCCAAGAAAGTAAAGTTAGCATATTTTTGAGCAAACAGGTTTTCTAAATTCTAAATTTTACATTTCTTTCCAATAATTTAGAATGTAAAAATTAAAATGTAAAATGTAAAATTATTCTGAGAATATGCGACCGAAATTGTTTTCGGTTGTCAGTTATCAGTTAAGGGGACTTCTATTAATTCATTTCTTTCAAGAAACAAATAGAATGAACAAAATGCAAGGCACAAATTTTTCTGAATAGCCATAGCTATTTAGAAAAATTTTAACGAAGTCAGTTTGTTTATTATATTTGTTCCCGTAGGGTTTTCAGAGTTTTCCCTATACTTTCTCAGATTTTATTGAATTATCCCGATAGTTCTGCAAAAATCTGAGTCGTCTATGAAAAACTCTGAAAATCTTGATGCGAATGAATTAATAGAAGTCCCCTTAAGTAAAATATTTACAAAAAAAAGACAAGCTGAAATCAACTTGTCTTTTTTTTCATAAATTATAAGATCAATTATTCAAAAGCCAAAATAGATTTTTTAATTACCTCAACTGCTTCCATCAGTTGTTTTTCCGTAATTATTAAAGGAGGAGCGAAACGAATAATATGATTATGGGTTGGTTTTGCTATCAATCCATTTTCCATCATTTTCATACAAACATCCCAAGCTGTTTTTCCGTTTTTAGGTTTAATGATAATTGCATTCAATAAACCTTTTCCACGAACCAATTCTATCATTTCAGAATCAATTTTCTCCATTTCTTCACGGAATATTTTTCCGAGACGTTCGGAGTTTTCAGCTAATTTCTCGTCTTTAACAACATCAAGAGCAGCAATTGCTACTTTAGCAGCAACAGGGTTTCCACCGAAAGTAGAACCATGTTCGCCCGGTTTAATGCAAAGCATAATATCATCATCAGCCAAAACAGCTGATACAGGATATACACCACCCGACAATGCTTTTCCAAGAATTAAAATATCAGGATGAACTCCTTCGTGATCGCAAGCTAATAATTTTCCTGTACGTGCAATACCTGTTTGTACTTCATCAGCAATGAATAATACATTTTTGGCTTTGCACATATCATAAGCTTTTTTAATATATCCTTCATCAGGGACAAAAACACCGGCTTCGCCTTGAATTGGTTCAACCAAAAATCCGGCTACATTTGGATCTTTTAGAGCAGTTTCCAAAGCATCAAGATCGTTATAAGGAATTGTAACAAAGCCCGGAGTGAAAGGACCAAAGTTTTTTCTGGCATCAGGATCCGTTGACATCGAAACTATTGTAATAGTTCTTCCGTGGAAATTATTTTCGCAAACGATAATTTTTGCCTGATTTTCGGGAACACCTTTTTTCTCATAAGCCCATTTCCTGCAAAGCTTAAGTGCGGTTTCGTCACCTTCGGCACCGGTATTCATCGGTAATAATTTATCGTATCCGAAATATTCCGTCATATATTTTTCATAAATACCAAGTACGTCATTATAAAATGCACGCGAAGTAAGAGTAAGAGTTTTTGCTTGTTTAACAAGAGCATCAATAATTTTTGGATGGCAGTGCCCCTGGTTTACTGCTGAGTAAGCTGAGAGGAAATCAAAATATTTTTTTCCTTCTACATCCCAAACAAAAGCACCTTCGCCTTTCGAAAGAACTACAGGTAGCGGATGATAATTATGCGCACCATATTTATTTTCAAGTTCAATAGCTTTTTTTGAAGTCATTTTAGTCATTTCTATATAATTTTTATGTTAATGTTATTTTTGGGTGCAAAGGTATAATATTT
>JAIORY010000111.1 GCA_021107915.1 Bacteroidales bacterium
AGTCATTTTAAATTTAATTCACAAAACTTTTTAATAAAAAACACAAAATGATTATTGCCATAATTTTAATGAGTAGTATATTTGCCCTTAATATTTTGAAATAAATTATTTGAATCAAAAAATCAATAAATAGAATATTATTATGGCAAAAAGAACAATAGTATCAATGCCCGGTGACGGCATTGGAAAAGTAGTTTTGGAAGAAACAATACGAGTACTTAATGCAGCAGGTTTTGAAGCTGATTATGTTGAAGGCGACATTGGTTGGGAATTCTGGAAAACAGAAGGAGAGCCTTTACCTCAGAGAACATTAGATCTTATCGAGAAACATAAAATCGCTTTATTTGGTGCAATTACATCAAAACCAAAAGATGCAGCATTTGATGCACTTTCTCCTGAATTAAAGGAAAAAGGACTTGTTTATTCCAGTCCCATAGTTGGACTTCGTCAGCATTTCGGACTTGATATTTGCATGCGTCCTTGTAAATCATACAAAGGAAATCCACTGAATTTTATCAAACGTGGCGTTAGTGATGTTATTGAAGAACCAATGGTTGATGCAGTTATTTTCCGTCAAAATACCGAAGGACTTTATGGAGGTGTTGAATGGTCAAATCCACCGGAAAAAGTTTATGATGCTTTGATGACTCATCCTAAATTTGTTAAAAACTTTTCTAAAACACCTAAAGAAGAATTATCTGTTTCTACTCGTATTTTTACAAAAAAAGCTACCGAGAGAATCTTAAGAGCAGCTTTTGAACATGCTAAAAATTACGGATACAAAAATGTTACTGTTTGTGAAAAACCAAATGTTATTCGCGAAACATCAGGCATGATGTACAAAATGGCTCAGGAAATTCAAAAAGCAGATTATCCGAACATCGAACTTTGGAATACAAATATTGATGCACAGATGATGTGGCTGACAAAAAATCCTGAAAATTATGGTGTTATCGTAGCAGGTAATATGTTTGGAGATATTGTTTCCGATGGTTTTGCAGGTTTAATCGGCGGACTTGGATTTGCTTGTTCTGCTCAGTTTAATCCTGATTCCGGAATTGGTGTTTTTGAACCTACTCACGGCTCGGCTCCAAAATATGCTGATTACGAAACATCAATTGTTAATCCTATTGCAATGGTAGAATCAGCTTGTATGATGCTTGATTATATTAATGAAAAAGATATTGCAGCAAAAATCAGAAAAGCTGTTGCTGAAGTAATTGCTGAAGGTAAAGTTCGTTCTTACGATATGATGAAAATGACAGGTCGCCCTGATGTTGTTGAAAGAGGAGCTGCTTCGACTCAGCAAATGGCGGATGCTATTATTGCTAAATTGTAATTGTAATTTATTGGTAAATATCTTATTTAAAAAATGAATTAATAATCACAAATGACAAGCACCAAAATTCAAATAAATTCCAAAAATCAATAATCAAATAATCAAACAGTTTGAAACTGTTTTGGTCATTGAATTTTTGAACATTGGAATTTATTTGTTTTTTGATTTTTTTGTTATTTGGTGCTTAATTATACAAGTTATTTGTAAACATTTATTAAGACAAAATTATTTTGTAAAAATCATCCAACTATGAATAAAAACGTACTAAATCTTTGGCCCGAACTCGAATGGATCAAAGATGAAAATATCAGAGAAAAAACTGCAAAGACATGGGAACTTGCTCTTGAAAGAAGTGTCCTCACAGCAGAAGATTTAAGAAAAATTCCTTTTACCTTACTTTGCGGACCGGATCTTAAAGTTACATTTATGGATCATAAACGCTCGGTTGTTCACATTGCACGAGATGCGGGAAATAAAATAAACGAAATGTATCATGGTGAACTTACTTGTGATATGGATGTTTTAATTTCCGGAGCAATACTTTGCGATGTTGGCAAACTTTTGGAATATGTTCTTGATAAAAACGGAAAAGCTGTTCAGGGAACATACGGGAAATATTTACGTCATCCTTTTTCAGGAGTTTCAATTGCTGAGGAATGTAGCGTACCTGCTGAAATTTGTCATATTATAGCCACACATGCCGGCGAAGGACATCTGGTTAAAAGAACTACCGAAGCTTATGTTGTGCATCATGCGGATTTTATGACGTTTTTACCGTTTAAAGAAAGACTGGAAGTTTGAGTTTCAGGTTTCGAGTTTCAAGTTTCGAGTTTCGGGTTTGAAGTTTAACCCAAAACTCAAAACCCAAAACCGAATCGTTTTAAGTTTCAGTTCTCTGATAAAAAAGTAATAAGTATCAAATAATAATTCTATCACTATGACAATAATTGAAAAAATAATAGCAAATCATTCCAATAATAAAAACCCAAAACCGGGTGATATTGTTGATGTAATAATAGATGCACGTGTTGCCAGAGATTTTGGTGGTGCAAATGTTGTTAAAAATCTTGTCAATAATAATTTAAAAGTAGAAGATGTGACTAAAACATTTTTTACTTTCGATTGCAATCCCGGCGGCTCTGATCAAAATTATGCTGCCAACCAGCATTTCTGTCGTCAATATGCTCGTGATAATGATATTAAAATTTATGATGTGGATTCCGGTATTGGAACTCATCTTGCAATTGACAAGGGGCTTGTATTACCGGGAGGAACTTTTGTTTCAACTGATTCTCATGCCAATATTATGGGTGCTATCGGTGCTTTCGGACAAGGCATGGGCGATCAGGATATTGCTGCTGCATGGGCTAATGGTTCGGTTTGGTTTAAAGTTCCAAAAACTGTTAAAATAAATTTGAACGGTAAAAGACCAGCTGGAATTTCTGCAAAAGATATTATTCTGAATTTACTCAGTATTTTCGGTTCGAACAAACTTCTCGGCTGTTCAGTTGAAATTTATGGTGAAGATGTTGAAAATATCACTTTTGATGAAAGAATTACAATTTCGTCAATGGCGACTGAAATGGGTGCAATTATTATTCTTTTTACTCCAACAGATGAAATGTTAGATTATTTCAAAGCTATTAGTGGGAAAGAAATTCCTCGGATTATTGCTGATTCTGATGCTGAATACTTCGAGACTTTTAATGTTGATTTTACGCAATTTAAAAATATGATTGCTAATCCCGGGCATCCTCACGATGATGTTGATATCAATGATGTAAAAAAGACAAAAATTGATTCTGCTTTTATCGGAAGTTGCACAAATGGAAGAATTGATGATTTGAGAATTGCTGCTGAAATACTTAAAGGAAAAAAAGTGGCTCCGGGTGTTGTTCTTAAAATTGTTCCTTCAACTGATGAGATTTGGAATCAGGCTCTTGACGAAGGATTAATAAAAATATTTAAGGATGCAGGTGCATTAGTTTCTAATGCCGGTTGTGCCGGATGTGCTGCCGGTCAGGTTGGACAAAACGGACCGGAAGAAATTACAATGAGTACAGGTAACAGGAACTTTGCAGGCAAACAGGGGAAAGGCTCTGTTTATCTTGCGTCTCCGGCTTCTGTAGCTGCTTCGGCGGTTGCAGGATATATTACTACTCCTGACGACCTTCCTGATGCTCCTGCCGTTTTCGGGAAAACAGGAAAATTTAAAGATTCAGTTGTTGAAAAGAAAACTGTTGGGCAAGATAAAAAAACTATTATAGAAGGAAGAATCTGGCTTATTGAAATTGATGATATCGATACAGATATGATTTTTCATAATCGTTATCTTACCATTACTGATATTGATGAAATGGGACAATATGCATTTGATAATCTCGAAGGATATAAAGATTTTGCAAAAAAAGCCAAAGCAGGTGAAATTATTATGACAGGAAAGAATTTTGGTTCAGGAAGCTCACGTCAGCAAGCTGTTGATTGTTTTAAATCTCTTGGAATACAAAGTATTATTGCCGAATCTTATGGAGCAATTTATGAAAGAAATGCAATAAATGCTGCTTTCCCAATCTTAACTTATGATCCAAAAATGATTGAAGAAGTTGAACTGAAAAATATGGATGAGATAAGAGTTAATTTCGAAACTGGAGAATTTACCAATCTTGGAAATAATAAAACTACTAAGATAAATGGGTTTTATGATGCTCAAATGGATATCTACAAAAAAGGTGGTTTGTTGGCTTAAGACGAATTTATTTATTAAATAATAAGAATAGCACCACAATTTATTGTGGTGATTTAAAAGTAAAATCCGGAGGATAGTTTATTTAGTTCCTTAAATAAAAATCAATATTTTTTATGTGGCTTTTAAGAAGGCATCAGGAACGAGGCTTGCGAAATATTTAAAATCAAGAGTTTACTTTTGTAAATGACCGATTTTAAATATGAGTGTAACGAAGTTCATGATGTTTTCTTAAGAGCCACTATTTCGATGTAAATGTATTTCTCACTGTAATATATCCCGGATATGTTATCATTTTCTTCCCAACATAAACACTTGGTTTTACTTTGATTATAATTCTTGTGGGTCTGTTTCCGTTTCCACTCAGGTTAAATCCAAAGTTAGTTATTGCCTCTGCTGATTCTGACGAAAGTACTTCTAACAAATCCGCTTGCATTTGTAATGAAAGAGTTGAAACTCCATTGTTTGCAGCAATCTGAACACGCTGATTGCTGGTGCCTCTCGTCATTTCAATATTATCAATAAATAATATCCAGTCCATTTTATTCATCGAAGCAGTAGTTGGATTTGGGTTTTTTATTGAAATGTTTAAAATTAGACTTAAGGGAAGTTGTCCCTGAACAAATGCTGCTGTAATTTTCGCAGCATCTAAAAAATTTATATCTGATAATTTATTTTTGTTTTGAATGTTGATTCCTGCTAATTGTAAATTGCTGACGTTTTTAATTTGAAATTCACATTTCGCAAAAGTTTCCATTTCTGTAACTTGCTGCAAAACATCACAAGACGAAAATAGTATTGTAAGGATTATTAGTGAAACTGCTTTTCTTAAGTATTTTCTCTGTTTATGTTTCATTATTTATTAGTAGTTATGTGTAATCTGATTTTTTGTAACGCAATTATAGTAAAAAAATCAATAATAATAAATATTTTGTTAAAAAATACTGACATTTATTATCTTTGCATAACAAAATAAATAAATAATCTAAAATTATGATACAAAGAATCCAATCAATATTTTTGTTTTTTACACTTGCTGCATGTGTTTTATTGTTTTTTTTTCCAGTAGCTGAATTTCTATCTGATTATAATTATTTTAAACTTTATATGTTAGAGTTTAAGAATATGGCTCCTTCGACTGAAAAAATATTTTCAGATTATTTTACTTACCCTTTAATAGGATTTGCTTCGATAATTGGTTTGATTTCGCTTATTACAATTTTTATGTATAAAAAGAGACGTTTACAACTTTTGCTTATTAAAATATGCATTTTACTTAACATCATTCTTATCGTAGGTGTCTTTTTTGGTTATCCCGAAGTAATATCAAAACAGATCGATACAGAAGCATCTTTTGGAATTGCTTCATATTTTTCACTCATTTCTCTTGTATTTTTAATACTGGCTAATCGTGGAATAAAACGTGATGAAAAACTCATTAGATCTGCTGATAGGTTGAGAT
>JAIORY010000370.1 GCA_021107915.1 Bacteroidales bacterium
TTCCTTAAAATCACAAGAGTAAGTTTCCATATTCTTTGTTTGAAGTATTAATCTTCCATACTCTGAAATTCCGGTAATTTTTGCTTTGATAGATTTTCCTCGCAAAATATATTTATAGTATTTATTGTAACGGTACAGTGCTTCAATATATGAAGTATTAATAAATTTGATTTGTTCGTTTTTTAATTTGTTGTACCAGTTTTCGGTAATTAAGCACAAAGTGTTTAAGCATTCTTCAAGATTGTATTCTTTTCCGCTGATTTGTTTTAATGAAATTGGGTTTGGAGCATTACTGATAAATTTTTCCTGATTGATATTTATTCCAATCCCAATAACACAATAGTCATACGAATTGCCTCTTATAGTATTGTTTATTAATATTCCGGCGACTTTTTTATTTCCGATGTAAATGTCATTGGGCCATTTTATTGAGGTCTTTTTTAACCCAAATGAGTTAATAAAGTTGTAAACTGATAAAGCAACTATTTTATTTAACATAAATTGCTTTTCGATTTTTAAAAATTTTGGTTGAAGAATAATGCTAAGAGTCAGATTCATTCCCGCTTCACTTTCCCAGAAATTCTTGTCCTGTCCTTTTCCTGCATATTGAGAATGAGCAGCGATAATAGTTCCTTCATCAAATTTTTTACTTTTTTCAAGCAGCCTTAAAACATAATTATTTGTAGAGTCAATATTTTCAAGTTCAATTATTTGGTTGCCGATATACATTTGTTTTTCTATTTTGTTCAAAATTACAAATATCATTTTAAAAATGTTTACTTTTGCGTTGAATTTATAATAGTTTGAACTATTTGGAAGAAAACCATACAAATCCTGAATTTTATTAGCATTAATGACAAAGAAGAAAAAAGAGATTACATCAAATGAATTAGCAGACCTTGTTATAAAAGGTATTCAGGAAAAAATGGGTAAAGAAGTAGTTAAGCTTGGTCTTTCAAATATTTCAAATGCAGTTTGCGATTACTTTATCGTTTGCCATGGAACATCAAATATACATGTTGAATCAATAGCCGATTCTGTAATTTATGAAGTAAAAAAAGAATCCGGTTTTATTCCGGTACATAAAGAAGGTTTTGTAAATGCGGAATGGATTTTGATAGATTATTTTGATGTCGTTGTTCATATCTTCCAAAAAAACAAAAGAGATTTTTATCATCTTGAAGATTTATGGGCAGATGCGAAGATTGAAAGAATAAAAAACGATAAAGAAACTCAGTAAAACCCTTATTTTTATAATTAAGACAGAATGGCAGAAAAGAATAAAAATACTAAAGAAACTAAAGAAACTAAAGAAACAAAAAATAAAGTCCCACTTAATTTTGGTAAAAATAAAGATTCTAAAAAGAATAAATTTAATTTTTATTGGATATATGGAATTCTCATTGTAGTTTTTCTTGCAATGAATTTTATCGATCTTGGTGGCGATGCAAAAAAAGCTTCTCGTGGTGAAGTAGTTGAAATGCTGCAATCTAAAGATGTTAAAAGGATTGTATTGGTAAACAAAGAGAAAGCAGAAATATTTATTAAAGAAGATGAACTTTCCAACGCAAAATACGAAGATGTAAGAAATGACGGATTTGGATCTAACAGCCCACAGTATTATTACAATGTTACTTCGCCCGAAACATTTGTAGATTGGGTAGAAAAAGCACAAAATGATGTTGAAGAAAAGGTATATGTAGAAAATGAAACACGCCGTGATTGGGGTATGGATATTCTTGGTTGGGTATTGCCTATTGCGCTTATCCTTGGTGTTTGGTTTTTAATAATGCGAATGATGAGCAAAGGAGGAGGTCCGGGTGGCGGAGGACAAATTTTTAATATCGGAAAGTCTAAAGCTCAACTTTTTGATAAAAGTACCAGTGTATCTACCAATTTTAATGATGTTGCCGGATTGGAAGAAGCAAAAGTAGAAATTAGAGAAATTGTTGATTTCCTTAAAAAGCCTGATAAATATACACAGTTGGGTGGAAAGATTCCGAAAGGAGCAATACTTGTTGGCCCACCCGGAACAGGAAAAACTTTACTTGCTAAAGCTGTTGCCGGCGAAGCTCATGTTCCTTTCTTTTCGATTTCTGGTTCCGATTTTGTGGAAATGTTTGTTGGAGTAGGTGCATCAAGGGTTAGAGACTTATTTAAGCAAGCAAAAGCAAAAGCTCCTTGCATTATTTTTATTGATGAAATTGATGCAATAGGAAGAGCAAGAGGTAAAAATCAAATAACCGGAGCAAACGATGAACGAGAAAACACCCTTAATCAATTACTTACCGAAATGGATGGTTTTGCCAGTAATGCAGGTGTTATTATTTTAGCTGCTACTAACAGAGCAGATATTCTTGATAGAGCTTTGATGCGTGCCGGAAGGTTCGATAGACAAATACATGTTGAGTTGCCGGATCTGAAAGAACGTTATGCAATCTTTAATGTACATATAAAACCTCTTAAAATTAATAATTCAGTTGATGTTGAATTTCTTGCGAAACAAACTCCGGGATTCTCAGGTGCTGATATCGCAAACGTTTGTAATGAATCTGCATTAATAGGAGCCAGAAGAAACAAAAAAACAATAGGTAAACAAGATTTTATGGATGCTATCGACAGGATTATCGGTGGACTTGAAAAGAAAAATAAAATCATTACTGCTTACGAGAAAAAAGTTATTGCTTTTCATGAGGCCGGTCATGCAGCTACCAGCTGGTTGCTGGAACATGCTCACCCGCTGGTAAAAGTTACTATTGTTCCAAGAGGTAAAGCTTTGGGTGCTGCATGGTATTTGCCGGAAGAAAGACAAATTACTACCTTCGATCAAATGTTCGACGAAATGACAGCTGCACTCGGTGGCAGGGCTTCTGAAGAAATAAATTTTGGAAAAGTTTCTACCGGTGCACTTAACGATCTCGAAAAGGTAACTAGACAAGCTTTTAATATGGTTGCCTATTTTGGGCTGAATAAAAAAATAGGTAATATTTCATATTACGATTCTACAGGACAACAGGAATATTCTTTTACAAAACCATATAGCGAAAAAACAGCTGAAATTATTGATGAAGAGGTTAGTGTATTAGTTGAAAAAGCTTATTTAAGAGCTGTTGAAATTTTAAAGAAAAATGAAGAGACACTTAAAATACTTGCTGAAAAACTAATTGAGAAAGAAGTTATTTTTAGTGATGATTTAGAAAAAATCTTTGGAAAACGACCATGGAGTAATAAAAGAGAGGAAATTATTTTTAAACCGGTAAAGAAAAAAAGGACTGTAAGAAAATCAAAAAAAGTTGAAGATTCCGAAAAAAGTAAGTATTCATCAGAAAGTACCGAAAAAAAATAGGTGATGCAATAAAACCAACAACTGCTAAAGATCAATAAAATAAATAAATTGTTGTTTTATGAAAGAAAGTACTTCAAGAGAAAAAATATTAAAAAAAATCAGGAATGCTTTATTAACTGAATCGGCAAATCCTTATCCGCATATTGATCATGATAAAACGATTTATAATGAAATTACCGAAACTCTTGACATTACTTTTGCTGAAGAATTTATTAAAGTTGCAGGGAAATTTGTTTATTGCGAAAATGAAAATGAGTTTCTGTCTTCATTAAAACTATTAATAAACGAAAATTCATGGACTCCGGTTTTCTGTCTTGATAAAAAGATTCAAAGTTTATTAAATTCAGCTAACATTTTATATAATTATAGTAATGAAGATTTTCATGATCTTAAAGTTTCGATAACAAGGTGTGAGTTTTTATTAGCCCGACTGGGAAGTGTAATGGTTTCTTCAAAACATGATTCTGGAAGAAGATTGAATTTTTATCCCGAAATTCACATTGTTCTTGCATATACATCTCAATTGGTTCCTGACATTAAAGATGCATTTGCCGGAATGAAAAACAGATATGGTGAAGATTTACCTTCTATGATATCTGTGGTAACCGGACCAAGCCGTACTGCCGATATTGAGAAAACCCTTGTTATGGGAGCACATGGACCAAAAGAACTTTATGTCTTTTTAGTTGATGATAATATTAATTGTTGAATATATTATTAGAGAAAAGTGAAAAACCTGATTACAAGAACCATCACCGGAGCTTTTTTTGTAACATTTGTTATTGGTTCAATAATTTGGAATAAATGGATATTTGCCGCTCTATTCCTGATTTTTTCGATGCTTGGTCTTTGGGAGTTTTTTAAAATATTCGGGAAAAATATTCAATCAGGAATTCATAAATATTTTGGATTGTTAGCTGGTGCGTTTTTGTTCAGTTCGATTACACTGTGTGCTTTTGGTGTATGGGATATAAAATTTCTTCTGGTAAATATACCTCTGCTTATTATTGTTTTTATTATTGAACTATTTTCGACAAACAAACATCCTTTTATTAATATTTCTCTTGTTATTACCGGAATATTTTATATTGTTTTACCTTTTTCTTTGCTTATATTTTTCTTCAATCCAGGATTTGTAACCGGCGTAGAAGAATCTACATTTTTGCTTGGCTTTTTTATTCTAATTTGGAGTAACGATACATTTGCTTATCTTTGCGGATCAATTTTAGGGAAGCATAAATTATTTGAGCGAATTTCTCCAAAAAAAACATGGGAAGGAAGTATTGGAGGTGCAGTATTAACTGTTTTTGTGGGGTTTATATTATCAAAATATTTTGTTAATATTAATGTCATAGACTGGATAATTATTTCAATTATTATTGTTATAACTGCTACAATAGGCGATCTTATAGAGTCCATGCTTAAAAGAAGTCTGAAAATAAAAGATACCGGAAATATTTTACCTGGTCATGGAGGTGTGCTCGACAGGTTTGATGCAGTTTTTGTTTCTGCACCTTTTGTGCTATTGTATTTAGTTTTATTTATCTAAAATGAGAATTCATAATAAAGGTTATACTGTTATAATAGTAATCCTAATAACTTTGTTAGTGATATTACTTTTTGTTAATCTTATTTTTCCTAAACAATCATTAATACATTATTTTTTGTATGTGCTGGCTGTTACATTTTATTTTATGGTTGTCAGGTTTTTCAGAAGGCCCAAAAGAAAAATAGATATAAACGAAAATAATATTCTGAGTGCTGCCGATGGAAAAATTGTTGCCATTGAAGAGGTAATTGATGGAGAATACTTTCATGAAAAAATGATTGTAGTCTCAGTTTTTATGTCGCCTCTGAATGTGCATGTTAATAGATCACCAATAAGCGGTGTAGTTAAATACATTAAACATCACAAAGGGAAATATTATGTGGCATATAATCCCAAATCTTCAACGTTAAATGAAAGAAATACAATTGTTTTTGAAGATATAAAAGGTAGAAAAATACAGATAAGACAAATTGCCGGAGCTGTGGCAAGAAGAATTATTTGTGAGATAAATATTGGTAATGAAATAGTACAAGGCGATGAACTTGGAATAATAAAATTCGGTTCACGCGTTGATCATCTCATTCCTGTTGATGCAAAAGTTAAAGTTGAACTTCATCAGGAGGTTAGGGGAGGAGTAACAGTTCT
>JAIORY010000437.1 GCA_021107915.1 Bacteroidales bacterium
GCATAACGATATTTATATTCAAGTGTATCTTTAAAATTTTTAAGATCATTACTTATTAGTTCATCAAGTACTTTAACAGCTTTTTCATAATAACCTCCATCAAACAATAATCTTGCTTTCAATAAATTTACATTTGGCACAATTCCCGTCTTTGACTCCTTGAGTGCTTGCTTATCGGCATCAACCACAAGCCCTTTATCACTCACTTTTTTAATATATTCAAAATATTTTTCCTTATTTCCATTGATCAGATAATGCCATGCAATTTTCTGAAAGGCATCATTAACATAATTAACGCCATTAAAATTGATAATATATTTCTGAAAATATTTTACTGCATCTTTATCAAGACGATGCAGTTTAGCCATCCCTGTTAAAAAATCAAGATAATAAAATGGGAAACATTCATCACTCTTTTGATAGGAAATCAGCAATTCTATTGCTTCATCATTAGCAGCAGTCCTCATTAATATTCTTGCTTTTGAAAAAATTTTCAAAGGATTATCTCCCTGAAGTTCATCCAAATCAGAAAGAATTTCCATTGCTTCGATTTTATCACTCTTTAAATTTAATTGAATTAATGAAAGAAAAAACAAACTCTCTGCCTTCAGATATTCATTTTCATTGTTTATTCTTGCATCTTCTAAAACCAACTGTAACTCACTTATCCCCTGTTCGATTGTACCCTCAAAACCAACAATATTTATGAGCCACTTATATTTATCAGGGACAGTTCCAAATATTGTATGCAATAAACCAAGCCCAACATATCCGGGCATAAAATCAGGATAATCGGATTTATTTTTATTAAAAAGACGATATGCTTTATTTATTTCAAGAGCAGCTGTAAAATATTCTTTAAACTGCAAACGTGCAAAAGCCCATTGCAAATGAACATTTGCAAGACAATAACGATAATATGGAGAATTTTTATCAGCATTTTGCAGAGCATTGATTCTTAATCTTTTGTTGGACTCTAATACTTCAAATGTTTTCTGTTCTTGTCCAATAATGACAGTAAGAAAATCAATATAATTTTCGAGATAATAAACTATGTAATTATCTGCATTATTTTTCTTTTCATTATCAATAAATTTCTTTCCTTCATCAAATTTCAAATTAATGATGGCTGAATAAGCATTTTTGCAATTTTCGTTAAAATCAAATTGAGCAGAAACAGAAAATGAAAATGCTATTAATAAAAAGAATAAAAATATTCCACGAATTTTTTCAGACACAAACATATTGATAAATGACTAAAATTTCTGAGTAAAGTTAAAAAAAAAGGGAAGTCTGAGCAGACTTCCCTTAAAATAATTTATAATAAATTTTTATTCGTATTTATTAACTTCCTGATCAATAGCTTCATCAACTAATATTCTGCCGCAATATTCACAAACGATAATTTTCTTATGCATCCGAATATCAAGTTGGTGCTGAGGTGGAATTTTATTAAAACAACCACCACAAGCATCTCTTTCTATCATAACTACTGCTAATCCGTTCTTTGCATTTTTTCTGATTTTTTTATAAGCAGATAGTAATCTTTCTTCGATCAATTTCTGATTTTCTTTAGATTTTCCCTCCAGTTCAATTTCTTCCTTTTCAGTTTCAGCAATAATATCATTCAAATCTCTTTTTTTAATATCAAGATCTTCCTTAAAATCTATAAGAACTTCTTTGGATTTTTCAATTCTTTCGCTAATTCCTTCAAGTTTCAATTCATATTCCTTAATTCGTTTGTCAGCTAATTGAATTTCCAAAGCTTGAAATTCTATTTCTTTTGTTAAAGAATCATACTCACGATTGTTGCGAACATTTTTTTGCTGTTCTTCATATCTTTTTATTAATGCCAAACTTTCAATTTTGATATTTTTCTTATCCGAAATAGCTTTTTCCATTGATTCTTTTTCATTCTCAAACTTTTCAAGACGAGTTTCAATTCCTATTACTTCATCTTCGATATCCTCAACTTCAAGAGGCAATTCACCTCTTATAATCTTTATTTTATCTATCTGACTATCTATTTGTTGTAAATCAAATAAAGCGATCAGTTTTTTTTCTATTGTAATTTCAATATTATCCTGTTCGCTTATTTGCGGATCAGCAGAAACTAATTTGATTATTGGTTTCTGAAGTTTTTCTTTCCTCTGTTTTTTTTTCGCCATCTTTATAGTTTCCGGCGTCTCTGTAGACTTACTTCTTTCTTTTGGCGATATTCTTGCTTTAGAAGATAACTTTGCCATAATATATATTTTCTATTTAGTTTATAAGTAATTGATTGAATTGGTATTTATCTCCGAAATTCGGAGTGCAAAAGTAGAAAATTTTTCTTTAAGAACAGCAAAAATTAATTCTTTTGTAAAATGTTCGCTTTCATAATGACCAATATCAACAATTATAATCTTTTGGTCTGCTTTAAAAAACTCATGAAATCCTACTTCTCCTGTAATAAAAACATCAGCTCCTGCTGATATTGCAGCATTTATCAGAAAACTCCCTGAACCTCCACAAACTGCAATTTTTTTAACTTTCTTTCCTAAAAAATCAGAATGCCTGACACAAGAAGCTCCGGTATATTTTTTTATTTTTAAAAGAAACTCTTTTTCATCCATCGAATTTTCCAGTTCTCCTATCATTCCTGCACCCACATTTTTGAATTTATTTTCAATAGGATAAATATCATAAGCCACTTCTTCGTACGGATGCACTGCAAATAAACTGCTTAAAACTGCATATTCTTTATTAAAAGGAAAAATTGTTTCAATTCTTTCTTCCTCTTCAAAATGTAATTTATTATGCTCCCCAACATAAGGCTTGGCAATTTCATTTGCCTTAAATGAGCCTTTGCCTTTAGTATTAAAACTGCAGCTATCATAATTCCCTATATGTCCTGCACCTGCTTCAAACAAAGCATTTCTTACTTCATCGGCTTTATCAACAGGACAAAAAGTAACTAACTTTTTTAATAAGCCTGCTTTTGGTTGCAAAATAGTATAATTTTGTATCCCTAATTTTTCGCATAGTATCGCATTAACTCCTGATAAAACATTATCCAAATTTGTATGTGCCGAATATAAAGCTATATTATTTTTAATGGCTTTAATTAAAACTTTCTCAACATAATCTTTTCCCGTAATTTTTTTCAAAGCATTAAATACCAAAGGGTGATGTGAGATTACAAGTTTAAATCCATCATTTATAGCTTCATCAATAATTTCTTCTGTAATATCAAGACATATAAGAGCTTTTTCGATTTCATTATTTTCATCTCCCGTAACAAGACCTGCATTATCATACGATTCCTGAAAACTGAGAGGTGCAATTTTTTCAAGATAATCTGTAATATTTTTTATTTTCATTAACATTAATTTTTCATTTACGCATTCATTTTATAATTTTATCATTAATTCTACTATCTTATGTATTCGTCAGTAGAATTAAAAAAAACAACCTAATCAAATCAGAATAAAACATCTTCAAAATTAATGTATTTAAATAATCTTACCTAAAAAATATTTATTATATTACATTTATCTTAATAATAAACTTGTCAATTAAAGAAACTTTTATACTTTTATCGTATGAACTTTTTAAGAATATTATTATTACCTTTTGCTTTATTGTATGGTATATTAATGTGTATTAGGAATAAATTCTTCGACTGGAAAATTATATCATCCGAAAGTTTTAAAATTCCTACTATTTCCGTAGGAAACCTATCAGCCGGGGGAACAGGTAAAACACCTCATATTGAATATTTAATTAGATTACTTTTTGCAAATTATAAGATAGCAACCTTAAGTCGTGGTTATGGCAGGAAAAGCAAAGGATTTATAAAAGCAGATATTAGTTCAAATTATTATAAAATTGGTGATGAACCTTTGCAATTTAAACAAAAATTTCCGGAAGTTACAGTTGCCGTTGATGAAAAAAGAAAACATGGAATAAAATTATTATCAAACTTGGATAGAAATCTTGATGTTGTTTTATTAGATGATGCTTTTCAACACAGATATATCAAACCCGGACTTTCTATTTTACTTACTGATTTTCATAAGCTTTACACAAACGATTACATGATGCCTACAGGAACGCTTAGAGAATTCCGAAAAGGTGCAAAAAGAGCAAACATCATTATTGTAACCAAAACCTATTCAGTATTATCACCACTAACACGACGAAGAATTACTAAACTCATAAAACCAAAGCCACATCAGACTTTATTATTTTCATACATCAAATACAATTCTTTACAACTTGTACCAGGTCTTGATTATAATTTGCAAACAAAAAAAAGAAAATTTAATACAATATTAATGTTCACAGGTATTGCAAATAGTTATCCACTTCAACAACACCTAAAGAATTTCTGTTCTGAACTGATAGTTATTGAATTTCATGATCATCATAAATACACACAAAAAGACACAGAAAAAATAAATAAAACATATTCAGAAATATTTTCGAAAAACAAAGCCATTGTAACAACCGAAAAAGATTCGATGAGACTTTATAAAACCGAATTAATAAAAAACTTTGTAGATTTGCCACTTTATTTCGTCCCAATTGAGATGATTTTTCACAATGATGACAAAAGCAAATTTGAAAAAATAGTTCTAAATTATGTTAAAGAAAATAAAAAAATCCGTTAATTACATTCAAGCAAAAGCTCCACTAAAACCACAAATAGGAATAATTTTAGGAACAGGTTTAGGAGGTCTTACTAAAGAAATAAATATTAAATACAGTATTCCTTACACTGACATTCCTAATTTTCCTGAATCAACTGTTGAAGGACATCAAGGAAAACTTATTTTTGGCACTCTTAGCGGGAAAAATGTCGTTGCAATGCAAGGAAGATTTCATTTTTATGAAGGTTATAATTTGGATGAAGTAACTTTTCCAATAAGAGTATTAAAATATTTGGGTATCGAATTACTGATACTTTCAAATGCAAGTGGTGGCTTAAATCATGATTTTGAAGTAGGTGATATTATGATAATCGCCGATCATATCAATCTTGTGTCTAATCCATTAATCGGAAAAAATGAAACTGCATTTGGTCCGCGTTTTGTTGATATGAGTGAAGCATATAATAAAAAGATCATAAGCAAAGCCACTAAAATTGCACGTCATAATAATATTAAATATCAAACCGGCATCTATGCCTGTGTTTCTGGTCCAACTTACGAAACTCCGGCAGAATATAAATATATTCAACTTCTTGGTGCCGATGCTGTTGGTATGTCAACTGTCCCTGAAGTTATTGTTGCGAGACACATGAATTTAACCTGCTTTGCTATTTCGGTCATTTCAGATCTCGGTGTACCCGGAAAAATCATAGAAATTACACATAATGATGTTATTGATGCAGCAAGTCATGTTGAACCAAAAATGACTCTTATTATTAAAGAATTGATAGAGTCGATTTAATTTGTAATAAATAAAGACGGAAGTCGGAAGTCAGGAGTCGGAAGTTCAAACTTCGGTCTTCCGTCTTCGGACTTCAAACTTCAA